>DASVTM010000450.1:0-8381 GCA_036387575.1 Brevundimonas sp. | reverse complement strand
GACCGCGCGTCAGGGCTGGCTCGACATCCGCATGCGGCCGGAGCGGCGTAATACCATCAAGGTGTTGCTGTTCCTCGACGTCGGCGGGTCGATGGATGGGCATATCAAACTCTGCGAGGAGCTGTTCTCCGCCGCCACGTCCGAGTTCAAGAACCTCGAATTCTTCTACTTCCACAACTGCCTCTACGAGGGTGTGTGGAAGGACAATCGACGCCGGCATTCCGAGCAGACCCCGACGTGGGAAGTGCTCAACAAATACCCGGGAGACTGGCGGGCGATCTTCGTCGGCGATGCGACCATGAGCCCCTATGAGGTGACCATGCCCGGCGGTTCGGTCGAACACTGGAACGAGGAAGCCGGCGCGGTCTGGCTTCGGCGTGCCCGCCAGCACTGGGACAAGTCGGTCTGGCTCAACCCGGTGGCCGAAAAATACTGGAGCTATACGGCTTCGGTGAAACTGATCGACGAAGTCATGGACCAGCGGATGTTCCCGCTGACGCTGGACGGCCTCGATAAGGCCATACGGGCTCTCACTCGCTAGAATCATCCGGTGGATTTTCGCGACCGGCGGGCGCACTCTGACCGGATCGTTCAGGAGTATCCAAGATGCTTACCGCCGTCGTCGCCGCCCTGATGCTCCAGCAGGCCGCCGGGATGATCTCGTGGAACCCACCCCCGCCGGCAGACCCCGACGGCCCGGTCCCGGCAGTGACGCCCGCTACCGCGCTGCCCGACTGGGCTCTGGCCGACCCCTTCGCCTGGGAGCGGTCGCAGTGCAGTCCGATTATCCGCAAGGACGCCAGCATGGAGATGTGCCAGGCCCGGGTTCGGACAGATCTGGCTGCAGCGCTCGGCGATCGCCTGCCGCCCGCTCTGGCCCCGAGCGGCATCGAGGGGTGCCGACAGGTGACTAACCCGGCCGGTGGCTACGTCCTGACCTGCGCCCCAGTCCGCCGCGAAATGTCAGCCAGTACGTCCCCGGTCGCCGAGGTCTGTGAAGAACGCCCGACAGCGACGGCTGGAGGAGCCGTCAGCTTCGAGCGCCGCTGCACACCCGCGAGCGGACCGGCATCAAAGGACGGTCTGACCTTCCGCCTCGGCGGGGACTGAACGCAAAAACGCCGCCCGCGAACGGACGGCGCTTTCGATCTCTTTAAGCGTTCTTACTTGCGGTCGTCTGCGTCCCGGATCGAGTCCTTGACGCCCCCGACGGCGTTCTGGACCTTGCCGCCGAGCTGATCGGCCTTGCCTTCGGCTTTCAGTTTTTCGTCGCCGGTGACGTTGCCGGCGGCTTCCTTGATCTTGCCGCCGATGTTCTTCATCGAGCCGTCGATGCGATCTTGATCTGGCATGGGAAACTCCTTGTTTTCAACGCCGCCGGGTCGGCGTCGCTTCGGTTCATTGAACCCGCCGGAGAGAGTCGAGTTCCCGCCTTTCGAACTGCTGTCAGGTCCTGAGCCACTTCGCCACGGCCCACGCATGAGCGTCGTGACGTAGCTCGGCCAAAGCGGTGCGAGGATGCAGCCAGACGAGTTCGTGGTCGATCTCGATCCGGGCGCCGGGATCCAGGGAAAGCATCTCGGCGATCCACAAACCGCCCACGTTGTTCATCGGCCGGGTGTCGGACTTGCGGAAAAACTGTCCCGCCTCTGCCAATCGTTCGACTGGACGGACGGTCATCCCGGTCTCCTCGAGAAACTCGCGGATCAGGGCCTCTTCCTCCGTCTCGCCTGCCTCCACCGCTCCGCCCGGCAGGTCGTAATAGGACCGGGCGCGCTCGACGCGGACACAGGCCAGCTTCTGCTCATGGAACACCAGACCAAAGGCTGTCGGACGTTCGGGGTAGTCGACGCCGGGATCGGCGCGGCCGAACTGTAGTGACGGCCTCATGATCAAAGATCGAAAGCAAGGTGGGCGCGCACGCCCTTGTGAGCACGATCGATCTCGACGACTGAACGCAGGCCAGAGGCCATGGCCGAAATGATCTTGCCGCCAAGGCCGGTGCCCTTGGGAGCCCCGTCGCCCATCCCCGGCCCATCATCCTCGACGATCAACAAGGCCCGGCCGTCGGCCCCGGGCTTGAGGATGATGCGGATCTCGCCGCCCTGCCCCGGTGCATAGGCGTATTTCACGGCGTTGGTGACCAGTTCGGTGACCACAACGCCGAGAGACACGGCCTGATCCGTCGACACCCGCATGGGCGCTGCCTCGAGCGCCAGTGTCGGGGATCCTTCGCCCGGCCCGAGCGACTTGCTGAGTTCATCGATCAGCCCCGCCAGATATTCGTCCATGGCGACGCTGGACATGTCGCCCGAGGTGTAGAGGCGACGGTGCACGTGCGCGACGGCTTCGATCCTGGCTTGCGCTTCCCTGACGGCGTTGCGGGCGCCTTCGTCAGCAAGGTGACGAAGCTGGAGGGACATGAAGGTCGAGACCAGTTGCAGGGAGTTGCCGACCCGGTGGTTGACCTCACGCAGCATGGCCTCGGCCCGGTCGCGGGCGAGCCGGACCTGTTCCACGGCCTCTTCATTCTCACGCTGCAAGCGACGGCGGAACAGGGCGTCATCCAGTGCGGAACGCAGCAGCGAGGTGAAGTCCTCGCTGACATCCTTGATGACATAGTCAGCAGCGCCCGCGCGCAGGGCTGCGACGGCGATCCGGCCTTCTTGCGCCCCGGTGACATAGACGACCGGGGGCGGGCTGGTCATCGCCATGATGTCGGGGAGCACATCGAGGCCGTCGCGGCCCGGCATATAGTGGTCCAGCGCACAGACATCGTAATCCGCCGCCGCCAGCGCCTCGAGCCCCGCATCCCCGTCGCCGACGCACGTGACCTCATACCCGTGCCGGCCCAGTTCCTTCTGGACCAGTCGGGACAGGCCGGCGTCATCGTCGATGTACAGGAGCCGAATGGCCGGCTTTTCAGGGGTCATTCGATGTCGGGCGCCTGCATGACGGACAGGAACAAGCCGAGCTGGCGGATGGCGCCGGCGAACGATTCATAGTCGACTGGCTTGGTGATGTAGACGTTGCAGCCCAGATCATAACAGCGCTGAATCTCGGTCTTGTCGTCGGTGGTCGTCAGGACGACGACGGGTGCGCGCTTGAGGCGCTCGTCCTTTTTCACTTCGGCCAGGATGTCGGTGCCCTGCATGTCGGGCAGGTTCAGGTCCAGCAGGATCAGCATCGGGCCGTTGGCGCGCACTTCTTCCGAGAAGAGGTAGTCCAGCGCCGGCTGACCGGAATCGAAATGCACGATGTCGTTGGAGATGTTGGCTCGCCGAATGTTCTTTTCGATCAGCTTGGCGTGACCATGGTCGTCTTCGACCATGACGATCTTAACAGGGGTGCTCACAGGGTATCTCCGGCCTCGTCGAGGATGAGGCGTTTGGGGAATTTGAGAAGAAAAGTCGAGCCCTTACCAAGTTCGGACTCTAGCGTGATTTCGCCGCCCAGTCGGCGAACGCTGTTGCGCACGAAGGCCAGGCCGAGCCCTTCGCCCTTGGTGTCCTGGCGTCCCGCGCGACGGAACAATTCGAAGACTCGTTCGTGATCGCGAGGGGCGATGCCGCGGCCGTTGTCAGTGATGGAATATTCGACCCAGCCACCAGGTCGCTCGCGCCCCGAAACCACGATATGGCCCGGGCGGCTGCGATCGAGATATTTAACGGCGTTGTCGATCAGGTTGCCGAACACCTGTTCGATCGACATTCGGTCGTTCTCGAATGCCGGCAGAGCCTCGACCACGATCTCGGCATCCGCTTCTTCGGTCTGGTGATGGACGCTGTCGGCGATACGGCCGACCATGGCGGTCATGTCGAGGGTCTCGGGCGTCAGGTTGCGCCGCCCCTCGCGAGATAGTTTCAGGATGGCGTTGATCAGCCTGTCCATTTTCTCGGTCGAGGCGCGGATGAAGCCGATCGCCTCAGGCATGTCCTCGCGTACGGCGGTGATGATTTCGGCATCGACCTCACGTTCGAGTTCGGCCTTCACGATGGCGCGGTCGATCGTCTTGCCCGCCTGTTCCAGCTCGGAGGTGTAGCCCATGACGTTGACCAGCGGCGAACGCAGGTCATGGCTGACGATGTAGGCGAAGCGCTGGACCTCTTCATTGGCGCGGATCAGGGCCGCTGTTCGGGCCTTGACCCTCTCCTCCAGACCGGCGTTCACGAGATCCAGTTCATCCCGTGCGGAGGTGATTTCCGCCAGATATCGCCGCACCAGCATGATGATGATCCCCGCGAGCACCAGAATCAGCACACCTGCGATCGCGTTGATCAGTACGGTGAAAAGCGCAGACCGTTCGGAGCTTAAGCGGCGTCTCTCGAGGGTTTGCCCGAGATGGCCGTCGAGCCGGCTCATTTCCGCATCGAGTTCTTCGGTCAGGGCTTGACCCTCCCCCGTCCGCACCCGGCTTACCGCCTGACCGATGCGGCCCTGACGCGCGAGTTCGAGCGTAGCCGACATCTCGATGAACTTGTCGCGGGTGATCCGGGTCAGGGCTTCAGCTGACGCCAATGCAACCCCATCGCCCTCGGCCCCCCGCTCGAAATCGGCGAAAATGCGAGGGATGGCGGCTTTGTTTTTTTCGAACGCCGTCAGGAAGCCTGGCTGGCCGGTGAGCAGAAAGGCGCGCTGGGCCGTCTCCGCTCCCTGTACCGCCAATATCAGCGAACGGGCTTCACGACGGGTCCGCCAGGTCGCGTCGACCTGTACGTTGTAGGCGGCCGTACGATTGATCATCACAAAGGTGCTGACGTTGACCAGTAGCAGCAAAATGAGCGCTCCAGTCAGCAGGAAGACCACCGAGCGGGCCAGCGACGGGGCCCGAAAGAACTCCCGCCATCTGGCCAAACGCCCCACTGAGGGGAACCGGGTGGTGGTGTCTGTCGTCATGGCGCAAGGTTTAGCTTGGCTTGGGCTGCTGTCCAGCGTCGTTGGGCGACCACAGTTCGCCGGCGACCATATGGACGGCTCACGTCGCAGGGGAGCGTCGGCGAGATGGTTTCGTGGTGGTGGGGCGTACCGGCCCTTGTGGCCTTCATAAGCGCGCTGTTCGTTCTGAACGGGCTCGTGTCTCTGTTCCGGGGGCGACCTGTCAGCGGAATCTTCAAGATCATCGGCGGCGGCGTCTTCCTCAGCCTGGCTCTTGCCACTGTGTTGCTGGCCCTGAATGTCCAGACCTATGCCCGGCTGACCTATGAGCGGCCCGTGGCCACGATTCAGTTGCGACAACTGGCGTCACGGTATTTCGAAGTGACCGTCATCCAGCCGCCGGTCGCGTCTGGAGAGCCCGCGCGAACCGCCATCTATCCCGTCAACGGCGACGACTGGCGCATTGAGGCTCAGGTGCTGAAATGGAAGCCGTGGGCGAATGTGCTGGGGCTGGATACGCAGTATCGGCTGGATCGCTTGTCCGGTCGCTACGAGGACATCGAACAGGAACGCACCGGCGCCCGCAGCGTCCACGCCCTGTCCGGCGGCGATGTCGGGACTGAGGTTCTGGGCACGACCGTGCCGTGGAAGATCAGCGCCTGGGACGCCGCACGGCGCTACCGCCGCTATGTCGATGCGGTAGACACCCTCTACGGCAGCGCCGCCTATATGCCGATGGCCGACGGCGCCCGCTATGAGGTCTGGATCACCCAGTCTGGCCTGATCGCCCGCCCCGCCAATGCGGCCGCCCGCAACGCCTCGGCAGGCGGGTGGACGAACGTCGACTAGGCTGGGGTCTCCTAGACCGAGCCGATCGTCTTCAAGCGGGCTTTCGGATGCACTTCGTTCTGGCTCATCACCACGGTCTGTCCCCGGAAACGTTCGATGATCGAACGGACGTAGGGGCGGATCTGCGGGCCGGTCAGCAGGACGGCGGTCTCACCCGCCATGGCGGCGCGTTCGAACACGTCTCGGACGGCGCGGATGAAGTCCTGCAGGCGCGACGGGGCCATGGCGAGTTGCTTGTCCTCGCCCGAGCCAACCAGAGCGTCGGCGAAGGCCTGTTCCCATTCGGGGGACAGGGTGACGATCGGCAGGGCGCCGTCGTCGCTCTTGTGCTGCCAGCACAGTTGACGGGCCAGACGGCTGCGGACGTGCTCGACCAGCGTCGTGACCGACGATGAATGCGGTGCGGCTTCGGCCAGCCCCTCGAGAATGGCGCCCAGATCGCGGATCGAGACCTTCTCCTTGAGCAGGGCCTGAAGCACGCGCTGTAGCGTCGTAACGGTGACGACCGAAGGCACCAGTTCGTCGACCAGCTTCTTCTCCTCCTCGCCCAGCTCCTTCATCAGCTTCTGGACTTCGGCGTACGACAACAGGTCGGCCATGTTCTCCTTGAGGATCTCGGTCAGATGCGTCGTCAGCACCGTCGAGGGATCAACGATCGTATAGCCCCGGAACGTCGCCTCTTCGCGAAGACTCTCGTCGATCCAGGTGGCGGGCAGACCGAAGGCGGGCTCCTTGGTGTGCTCGCCGGGCAGTTCGACCTGGCGCCCCGTGGGGTCCATGGCCATCAGCGAGCCCAGACGTACCTCCCCTGCCCCGGCATCCATCTCCTTGATGCGGATCGCATAGCCCTGGGTCGGCAAGCGCATGTTGTCGAGAATGCGCACCGATGGGATGACGAAGCCGTACTCCTGCGCAAGCGCGCGACGGAGAGCGCGGATCTGGTCCGTCAGGCGACGACCTTCGAGGTCGTTGATCAGCGACAGAAGCGAATAGCCGAGCTCGATCTTGACTTCGTCTATGGTCAGCGCCGTGCCGATCGGCTCCTCGACGTCTTCCTTGGGCTTGCCGGAGGCCGCCTGAGCGGCGGCCGCCTTCTCGGCTTCGGTCGGCTGGGGCTTGAGCCTCGCACGACCCAGACGCCAGGCCATGAAGCCCGCGCCCAGAGCCAGCGCCGCGAACGGGATCAGCGGCATTCCGGGGATCAAACCGATCAGGCCCGCCGCGCCCGAGACCATGCCGAGGCTGACGGGGTTGGTCGCCAGCTGCGCGACCAGGGCCTTGTCTGCGCTGCCCTCGACGCCAGCCTTGGACACGAGGAAACCGGCGGCGATCGAGATGATGATGGCCGGGACCTGCGTCACCAGACCGTCGCCGATGGTCAGTTGGACATAGGTGCTGGCCGCTTCACCAATTGGAAGTTGATGCTGCAGCACACCGATCAGGATGCCGCCGATGACGTTGATGAAGACGATGATCAGGCCTGCGACGGCGTCGCCGCGCACGAATTTGGACGCGCCGTCCATGGCCCCGAAGAAGGTCGATTCCTGCTCCAGTTCCTTGCGGCGAAGCTTGGCTTGATCCTCGGTGATCAGCCCCGACGACAGATCGGCGTCGATGGCCATCTGCTTGCCGGGCATGGAGTCGAGGGTGAACCGGGCAGAGACCTCGGCGATCCGGGTCGAACCCTTGGTGATGACGACGAAGTTCACGACGAGAATGATGGCGAAGATGATCACGCCGATGATGAAGCTGCCGCCCATCATCAACTGGCCGAAGGCGTTGATGACCTTGCCGGCCGCGTCGTGACCCTCGTGGCCGTGGCTGAGGATCAGGCGGGTCGACGCGAGGTTCAGGCCCAGCCGGAACAGGGTCGAGACCAGCAGCACGGTCGGGAAGATGGCGAAGTCGAGCGGGCGCTTCATCATCAGCGCCGTCATCAGGATCAGGACGGACGACACCAGCGAGATCGCCAGCAGGAAATCCATCAGGAATTTCGGCACCGGCAGGATCAGCAGCATGATCACGCCAATTACGCCGACCGCCATCGCGACCTCGCCGCGCATCACCCAGCCCTTGATATCCTGGCCGGTCGGGCGGGCGAGCCCGTCCTTCATCAGGGTGGTGTCAGTCACGCGCCGGCTCCGGATGCAGGAACGGCTCCGTGACCGAGCGCGGCCAGAGCGCGCCGGGTGGCCTCAGCGACAACGGCGTCACGTTTCGCCGGAGCGAGCGCAGCCGGCGCATCGTAGAAGACGGCAACCGGGATCGGTGCCCCGGCCTGTGGATAGACCAGACCGATGTCGTTGGTCTGGCCCCGACCACCCGTGCCGGTCTTGTGGGCGACGGTCCAGCCCGCAGGCACACCGGCCTTGATTCGCTTCTCGCCGGTCGGGGTGTCGATTAGCCAGTCCCATAACGGACGATAGCGGGACTGGAATCTCAGCGGCTGATAAACTTCGAGAATCCAGCCCAGGTTCTTCGCCGCCTGGAAGGGCAAGGTCGTATCCTTTTCGCCGTCCTTGACGTTCAGCGAAGGCTCCATGCGATCGACCGAGGTCATGTCGTCGCCGGCGCGGCGATACCAGTTGCGCATCGCGTCAAGCCCGCCAAGTTCGCGGATCAGGATATTGGCGGCCGGGTTGTCGCTGACCTCGACC
>DASVTM010000449.1:0-2202 GCA_036387575.1 Brevundimonas sp. | reverse complement strand
GCAGACTGCTGCTGTCTGAGACCCTCGGCCCTTCTTCGCGAGCCTTCGCAGTCATCTATCAGCTGGTTCTGGCGGAGCATGCCGTCGAACTGGCTGCGATGGTCGATGCCGCCGACATGCCCGACTCGATCAGCCGCGACTTGCTGAAGGTTTCGCTGACCAATGCGCTCGTCGCCGCAGTCCTGATGCCCTACGGCGCATTCCAGCGAGCAGCGGAACAGACGGGCTATGACATCGCCCGGTTGCAGGCGCGCTTCGGCGTCAGCTTCGAACAGGCGGCCCATAGGCTCACCACCCTGTCGCGACCGACTGGGCGAGGTGTTCCATTCTTCCTGATGCGGGTCGATCACGCCGGAAACGTCTCGAAGCGTTATGCGTCGGCAGGCTTTCCCTTCTCACGTTTCGGCGGGGCCTGCCCGCGCTGGCGGCTGCATTCGGCCTTCCGCACACCAGGTCGGATCATCACCCAGATCATCGAGACGCCGCCTCAAAACGGCAAACCCGGAGGTCGTTGGTTCACCCTCGCCCGCACCGTGGATCGGCAAGGCCACGACGCCTTTTCCGAAGGCGGCGACCTCGCCATCGGCCTCGGCTGCGAACTCAGACACGCGCACCGGCTTATCTACGCCCGGGGTCTCGATCTCCAGAACCCTGAGGTTACCCCCATCGGCCCCGCTTGCCGCCTGTGCCACATCCATCCCTGCGCCGAACGCGCCGCTCCGCCGATAGACCGCGCCCTCACGGTCGACGACTGGTCGAAGTCGGTCAGCGCCTATCCGTTCTCAGCGGTCTAACTCGCCAATCCCCGGATGGTGGCTAACTCAGCACGATCTTCCCCGCCTCCAGCCGGTACGCCACACCCGTCCGGTCAAACAGCCGACCGATGATCGCGGCCGGATCATGCACGCCGACGTCCAGCATCCGCTCGATGCTGATCCTCAGCGACGGATCACGGGCGGCGCGGGTCAGGGCCGAGAGCCATTCCTCGCGCGTCAGGGTGCCGTCGGCTCCCGCGTCGCGCTGGAAGTCGGCGACTACATCGAGAAAATCGCCACCGCTGCGCCCTGCCCGCGCAGCTTCAAGCGCCATGCTCCAGACCCCGCCGCAGGCGTAGAAGGCCCGGTTCTCGCCGCGCTCGCCCGCCGTCGCCACAGGCTTTCCTGCCGCCAGCTTTACGCAGTCGTCGACCTCGGTCTGAAGTTCGGCGCGGGCGTTATAGGTCGGGTCAATGGCCTGGATGGCGCGTACGGCCATCAGGTCGGCCCCACCCTCGGTGATCCAGGCGTCCCGGGCGAACTCATATTTGAGCCCGTTCGACCCGAGCCAGAAATGCGCCGACTCGTGGCCGATGAACCAGTGGGCGCGCGACAGGGCGGCGGGATCGGGGTCCAGCACGCCCTCCCCTTCGAAATTCATCGAGATCAGCCCGGGCAGAACGCTGCCGCCCATGCTGGAAATCTTCTCGGTCGGACCGGTCCAACTGACCATCAAGGTCGGCGCCGGACCTCGGCTCTCACCCAGACGCCGTTCGTAGAATTCCATCACCCGCGGCGTAAACTGACCGAGTTCGTCGCCGAGCCAGCGCGGCAAACCGGGATCAATCACGGTGGTGATGCCAGAGTTCTGCCGGATCTGCGCATCGCCGAACAACACGTAGGTGTCAGCGTCGATCGCCACCGGGGCATCGAGCCGCTCGCCCTTGAACAGCACCGGCCCTGCTGCGTCGTGCCAGCGCACCTCGGCAGGATCGCTGTTGGGCAGGTCGATCCCATTCAGGTCCAGCGGCAGTTCGCGCGCCACCGCGACCGACGGCAGAGGCATTACGTCGAACTGGCCGGAGTAGAGCGCGACCGTCCCGTCGGTGAAGATCAGTGCGGGGTCATAGTCGGCTTCGAGGTCTCCGGCTTGCGGATGCATGACGATGCGCACCTCACGCGGAACCGGACCGCCGTCCAGGCTTCTCAGCACGTCGTAGCGCCCCTGGCGCTCCAGCACGACACCGGGCGTCTCAACAGACCACCACGCAGGTCTCCAGGGCGTCCGCCCAACCCGCAACAAGGCGGAGCGCTGAAAAGCCCAGACGGGGGCGTCGCCGTTCAGGCGATAATCCGCCGTCCACTTGTCACCGTCACGCAGCACAGACACGTGGGCCGGCCCCGCGACCACTGCCTGCGAGGATGTCTGGACCGATGGCGCGGCGGC
>DASVTM010000448.1:0-36209 GCA_036387575.1 Brevundimonas sp. | reverse complement strand
GCCAGCACGCTGTCGGGAATGTCAGCCGGGTTCTGGGTGATGAAATAGATGCCCACGCCCTTGGATCGGATCAGCCGCACCACCTGCTCGACTTTCTCCAGCAAAGGCTTGGGCGCATCGCGGAACAGCAGGTGAGCCTCGTCGAAGAAGAAGACCAGCTTCGGCTTCTCGGGGTCGCCGATCTCGGGCAGTTGCTCGAACAGTTCCGACAGCAGCCACAGCAGGAACGCCCCATAAAGACGCGGGCTGTTCATCAGCCGGGTCGAGTCCAGCACATTGACCTGACCCCGCCCGTCCAGACCTGTGCGCATCATGTCCGTCAGCCGCAGCGCCGGCTCGCCGAAGAAGGCGTCGCCGCCGTCCTGTTCAAGCTGAAGCAAGGCGCGCTGGATCGAGGCGATCGAGGCCGGAGCCACATTGCCGACTTCCCGGCCGATCTTCGCCGCGTTCTCGGCCACATAGATCAGCATCGAGCGCAGGTCGTCGAGATCCAGCAGCAGCAAGCCCTCCTTGTCCGCGACGTGGAAGGCGACCGTCAGAACACCCTCCTGCACGTCGTTCAGATCCAGCATCCGCGCCATCAGCAACGGCCCGATTTCACTGACCGTCGCCCGGACCGGATGGCCTTTCTGGCCATACAGGTCCCAGAACACCGTCGGTGCGGCCTTCGGGTTGAGCGTTAGCCCCATGCCTGCGGCGCGGGCCAGAAGCTTTTCGTTCGGCGAGCCCGGCTGACTGATGCCTGAAAGGTCGCCCTTAACGTCGGCGCAGAAGACCGGCACACCGGCGTCGGAGAAGCCCTGGGCCAAAATCTGGAGCGTCACGGTCTTGCCTGTACCGGTGGCCCCGGCGATGACCCCATGCCGGTTGGCGCGCTGCCACAGCAGGATTTCAGGCACGCCTGCGCCGCTGTCATTGGACTGGCCCATGAACAGGCCAGCGGTCTGGGTAGAGGTGACGACATCGGGCATGGGGCGGCTCCAGTGATTTACCGGAGTAGCGCAGCCGTTCGCGCCGTTAAAGCGTTGGCGACAGAAGCTTCACGGATCGCCCCCGATCTACGTTGACGCGGCGTCTGCCGCACCTGAAAGTCCCCGAATGACACCACCTATCTCCGTCGCCACGCCAACCGTCTCTCGCAACGCCCTCGTTCTGATCGCGGTAGTGACGTGCGCTGCCGCTCTGGTCTGGTTGGCGGACATCCTGACGCCGCTGGCGATGGCCATCTTCCTGATGATCGTCATCGACGGCGTGAAGCGGACCATCGAGGAAAAGACGCTCCTGCCGCAACGCTGGGCGGGCATAGCCTCGCTTGTCGTGGTGGTTTTGATCTTTGCCGGCTCCATCGCGATCATCATCTATGGGGCATCCGGCTTCTTCGGCGAGGCTTCGGGCGTCGCGACCAACATCGGGCCACGTATCGACCAGATTCTGCGCGATGGTTCGAACCTCGTGGGCGTTCAACAACCACCGACCCTGCAGACACTCATCAACGGCATCGACGTTCGGGGCTATCTCACCGCCATCGCATTGCAGGCCCAGAACGTCGCCTCGGGCGCGTTCTTCGTCATGGTCTATCTAGGCTTCCTCCTCGCGTCGCAGGGCGGCTTCAGGCGCAAGCTGATCGCGATGTTCCCCGAACGACTGCAGCGCTCCGAAGCCATGGAAGTGTTCCAGCGTGTCCGCAGCGGGGTTGAGGGCTACATCTGGGTTCAGTCCGTCACCGGTGCGATCATCTGCGTGTTCGCGTGGATCCTGATGAAGGCCGTGGGTCTTCAGAACGCCGAGTTCTGGACCTTCGTCATCTTCATCGTCGGCTTCATTCCGGTTCTGGGCGGCGCGATCGGGGGCCTGGCTCCGCCGCTGTTCGCGCTCGTACAGTTCCAGACCTACTGGCAGGCGATTGTCCTCCTGATCGGCCTGCAGACGGTGCTCTTCATCGTCGGCAACATGATTCAGCCGCGCATGCAGGGCGAGAACCAGAACATCGATCCGGTTGCGGTCCTGCTGTCGCTGGCCCTCTTCGGCAAGATGTGGGGCGTGGTGGGCATGTTCCTGTCGACGCCTCTCGCGGTCATGGCCATGGCGATCCTGGCCGAGTTCAAGGGCTCGAGGTGGATGGCTATCCTGCTGTCGGGCGACGGAGCCCCCTTTGCCGACGAGGAAAAGAAAGCCGCTGTGGCGAAGACGGCTGAAAGCGACGAGCCGAGTTCGCGAACGGCCGGGTCGAAGCCCGGCCACAAGCGCGTCAAGCCGCCACAGGTCAAACCGGCATCGGGCACCGATACCGGGTCTTGAACCGCCACAACGCCTTCTTATCTTGAACTCAGACGACGCGGACCTCCCCTCCCCCCTCCAGGGTCCATGTCGATCCGGGGACGGCGCTCTATTCCCCTCCAGCGTCGACCCCGAGAAAGCAGGCCGTCGGACCCCCCGTCCGGCGGCCTTGTTTTTCCGCTTCGGAAGAGCGTTGTTTCCGAACGACAAAACCGCTGATGTAAAAGTGCCACTGATTGGCACAAGCCTCATCCCGAATGCATCCCGTTTCGTATCTGCGGGGTTAGGACCGCGAACGCCGCTCGAGATGAGGCGGGATTCGCTCACCCATTCGCAAAGGACCCTCCCCATGAAACGAACCGCTACACTCGCCGCCGCTGCCTCCACCGCTGCTCTTCTGATGGCCGTCGCCGCCCCGGCTTCCGCCCAGACCCTGTTTGGTCAATCCGGCCCTGAAAGCTGGACCGGCCCCTACGTCGGCGTCTTCGGCGGCTTCACCCAGCAGAACGGCCAAGACGACGAGCGCCTGCGCTTCGACCGCAACCTCGACGGAAACTTCGGCGACACCGTCACGCTCGCCACTCCGGCCGGCGCCGACGCCTTCTCGCCGGGGTTCTGCGATGCCGGCGCCAACTCCACCACCGCCGCTGCCGGCTGTGACAAGGACGGCCCGGGAACCCAGGGCGGCGTCCGCGCCGGTTACGACTTCCAGGTCGGGTCCTTCGTCGTCGGCGTGGTCGGCGACTACAGCGCAGCCAATCAGGAAGACAGCGTCACCGGCTTCTCGACGACCCCAGCATCCTACACCTTCACCCGCACCCTGAATAACCTCGCAGCCGTCCGCGCGCGCGTCGGCTACGCCTACGGTCCGGCTCTGCTCTATGCGACGGGCGGCGTGGCTCGCGGTGAACTGGAAAACACCTTCTTCACCTCGAACGGCGCCAACACCTTCACCTCGCGCGTCGATGAAGACGAGGCGGACGGCTATCAGGCGGGCGCCGGCGTCGAATATTTCCTCGCCCCGAATCTCAGCGTCACAGGCGAGTACCTCTACACCTCGCTCGACGCGGGCGATAACGTGATCCGCGTTGGTCAGGGCTCGGCCGCGGCGACCAACCCCTTCGTTCTGGCTCCCAACACGACCGGCACGGACATCATCCGCTCGAACTCGAAGTTTGGCCTGCATGCCTTCAACGTCGGCATGAGCTACCGCTTCTAGTCCGCCGATCCTCGGACAAACTTATCAATGATAACGGACGCCGGGTCCGCGAAAGCGGGTCCGGCGTTGTCGTTTACGGCTTCCAGAGGGCGCCGGTCGGGCCTAATCAGCCATTCATTGATCCTAAGCGCCGACGGCCTAATGTCGGTGATCCCTTGCGGCTCCCGGCCGCGCTGCACGAGACCCTGCCCATGTCTGGCGACCTTCGCTCCGTCCCTCAGGCAATTTCCCTGGAGGCGCTCGAAGCCGCGTTCGAAAAGGCAGGAGGGGGCGGCGGGCCCTTGGTCCGCGCCTATCTGACGCAAGCTCACGAAGACTACGCCGCAGATGAAACGCCCGAACTGGGCGGGCCGGATCTCGCCGCCCTCCTCGCGCGGGTCTGGACCTCCGCCGATGTGCGAAAGACCGGCGAGGCGGCCCGAATTGTCGCCCAGTCCCTTGTCGCCGCTGATGGGTCCGGCACCGGTTACGACCTCGTTTCGATCATCCAGGACGACCGTCCATTCCTCGTCGACAGCGTCATGGGCGAACTCGCCGACGCCGGCGTCTCGGTCCGGGCCCTGTTTCACCCGGTAGTGACGCTTGGACGTGACGTGTCGGGGGCCCGCAAGACCGGTGACCAACGCGAGTCCATGATCGTCGTGATCATCGATCCGCTTCCAGCCGAGCGTCGCGAGGCGCTGACGACAGCCCTTGCCCAAACCCTCGCCGACGTCCAGGCCGCGGTTTCCGATCACGCGGCAATGCATGATCTCATGGAACGTTCGGTCGCCCATCTGGAAGCCTGTCCCGGCACCGTCGATCCGGCGATCGTCGCCGAAAACCTCGAGTTCCTGCGCTGGCTCAACGCGGACCATTTCGTTTTCCTCGGCGCCCGCGACTACGATTACCCGCGTACTCCGGACGGCGGCTATGCCCCTGAGGAGCCGCTTGGTCAGGCCAGCGCCGGTGTCGGCGTCCTGCGGGACCCGGAACGCACCGTCCTGCGCCGCACCTCCGAACCCGCAATTCTGACGGCGCAGATGAAACGTCAGATCGACATGTCGGATCCGGTCACCGTCGCCAAGGCCAACCTTCGCAGCCGCGTCCACCGCCGCGCCTATATGGATTTCATCGGGGTCAAACGCTACGGCGACGACGGTCGTCCATCGGGCGAGACCCGCTACGTCGGCCTGTTCACCGCCGAGGCCTATGACCGCGCCGCCTCGGAGGTGCCGCTGGTGCGCCGCAAGGTCGCCAACGCCCTCGCCCGTGCAGGCAAGGCCCCGGGCAGTCACAACGAAAAACGCCTCAAAAACATCCTCGAAAACTATCCGCGCGACGAGCTCTTCCAGATATCCGAGGACGAACTGCTCAACATCGCGCTTGGCATTCTCCACCTCTACGACCGGCCGCGCATCAAAACCTTCACGCGTCAGGACCCGTTCGACCGGTTCATCTCGGTCCTCGCCTTTATCCCGCGCGAGCGTTTCGATTCCAGCGTCCGCGAGCGGATCGCCCGCATCCTCGCCGCCGCATGGGGCGGCCGTCTGTCGGCCTGGTATCCGCAGCTGTCGGACGCCCCCCTCGTGCGCATCCACTACATTCTCGGGGTCACGCCGGGCAATCACCCGACGCCCGATCCAGTCGCCCTGGAGTCCGCCGTGGCCGAGGCCGGCCGCAGCTGGATCGACCGTTTCGAAAGCGCCGCCCGCGACGCGGATATCGACGACGCCGAGATCGGCGCCCTGTCGGCCAAATGGGCCGAGGCCTTCGGGCCAGGCTATCGCGACCGCTACGACGCCGCCGAGGCCGTCGCCGATCTGCAGGAAATTGACCGCCTCAACGCATCTGGCGTGAAGGATGGGGGTGAACCCGTCGCCGTGCGCGCCTTCCGCGCCGTAGGCGACAATGAGCTGCAGTTCCGCTTCAAGCTCTACCATCGTGGAGCCGCCGTGCCGCTCTCCGACGTCCTGCCGATCCTTGCCGACATGGGCCTCAAGACGCTGGAAGAGTTCGGCCACGCCATCCGCCCCGCCTCTGACGACGCCGGCGACACCGAGATCCACGTCCACGAGTTCCTGCTGGAAGACCCGCGCGGCGCCAGCCTCGACTTCGACGACATCAAGACGCCGTTCGAGACCGCCTTCGCCGCCGTCTGGAACGGCCTGACCGAGAGCGACGGCTTCAACCGGCTGGTGCTGGAGCTGGGCGTCGACTGGCGTCAGGCGGCTCTGGTCCGCACCTTGGCCCGCTATCGCCAGCAGACCGGTCTCGATCCGTCGCAGGCGGTGCAGGAGGAGGCCCTGCGCGACTATCCCGACGTCGCCCGCGCCATCGTCTCGATGTTCGCCTGCAAATTCGATCCCGATCATGGCGGGCCCGCCGAGGAACGCGCGGCCTCTACCGCCGAACTGTCCGACAAGATCACGGCCCTCCTGCAGGACGTGAAGAGCCTCGACCACGACCGGGCCCTGCGCCGCCTCGCCCTGCTGGTCGGGGCCATCAAACGCACCAACTACTATCAGCGCGACGCCGATGGTCAGCCCAAGCCGCACATCTCGATCAAGATCGCCTCGCGCGAGCTCGAAGACATCCCCCTGCCCAAGCCCTTCCGCGAAATCTTCGTCTGGGCTCCGCACATCGAAGGCGTCCACCTGCGGTTCGGCCCCGTGGCACGCGGCGGCCTGCGTTGGTCCGACCGTCGCGACGACTTCCGCACCGAGGTCCTCGGTCTGGTGAAGGCGCAGCAGGTCAAGAACGCGGTCATCGTCCCGGTCGGCTCCAAGGGCGGCTTCTTCCCCAAATACCTGTCCGGCATCGTCCGCGCGGGCGGGGATCGCGACGCGCAACAGGCCGAGGCCATCCGCGCCTACAAGACCTTCCTGTCCGGCCTGCTGGACATCACCGACAACATCAACGGCAACGGCGCCGTGACGCGACCCGACGGCATCGTCGCCTATGAGGGAGACGATCCCTATCTGGTCGTCGCCGCCGACAAGGGCACAGCGACCTTCTCCGACATCGCCAACGGCGTCTCGGCCGACTACGGTTTCTGGCTCGGCGATGCTTTCGCTTCGGGCGGATCCGTCGGCTACGACCACAAGGCCATGGGCATCACCGCCCGCGGCGCGTGGGAGGCGGTCAAGCGCCACTTCCGCGAGATCGGCAAGGACATCCAGTCCGAGCCCTTCACCGTCGTCGGCGTGGGCGACATGTCGGGCGACGTTTTCGGCAACGGCCTGCTGCTGTCCAAGGCGTCCAAGCTGATCGCCGCCTTCGACCACCGCGACATCTTCATCGATCCGACGCCTGATCCCGCCGCCTCATGGGAAGAGCGCAACCGCCTGTTCCAGCTGCCGCGCTCGTCCTGGCAGGACTACGACAAGGCGAAGATCTCGGAAGGCGGCGGCGTCTTCTCGCGCGGCGCCAAGTCGATCCAACTGACGCCCCAGATCAAGGCAGCCCTCGACATCGCCGAGGACACGATCGATCCCGTCAGCCTGATGCGCGCCATCCTCAAGGCCCCCGCCGAACTGCTCTATCTCGGCGGCATCGGCACCTATGTGAAGGCCGCGACGGAGACCGACGCCCAGGTCGGCGACAAGGGCACCGACGCGCTGCGCATCGACGCGGGCGAGCTTCGGGTCAAGGTCGTGGGCGAAGGCGCCAATCTCGGCTTCACCCAGGCGGGCCGGATCGAGTTCGCGCGGATCGGCGCAGGCGGCTCCGGGGGCCGCATCAACACCGACGCCATCGACAACTCGGCCGGGGTCGACACCTCCGACCACGAGGTCAACATCAAGATCCTGATCGGCTCGGCGGTGACCAACGGCGTCCTGCCTGCCGATCAACGCACGGCGCTGCTGGCCTCGATGACGGATGAAGTCGGCCTCAAGGTGCTGGCCCACAACTACGACCAGACCCTCGCCCTGGCCCTGCAACAGGCCGAAGGGGCCGGCGCGCTCGACGCCCAGCAGCAGTTCATGCAGATGCTGACCGCCAGAGGCAGACTGGACCGCAAGGTCGAGGGTCTGCCCAGCGACCTGCGCATCAACGAGATGAAGTCGTCCGGTGCGGCCCTGACCCGGCCCGAGCTGGCCGTGCTGATGGCCTATTCCAAGCTGGAGCTGGCCGAGGAGATTGTGGCCTCGAAGGCGCCCGAGGATCCCTTCTTCGAGGAGACGCTGGTCCGCTACTTCCCCGAGCCGCTCGCCCGGTTCGAGGAAGAGATGAAGAGCCACCGACTGCGTCGCGAGATCGTCGCCACGGTGCTCTGCAACGAGATCGTCAACATGGCAGGCCCGACCTTCCCGGACCGTCTCAAGGCCTCGGCCGAGGTCGACACCACGGCCTTCGTCATCGCCTTCGAGGCCGCCCGCCGGGTCTTCCGCCTCGACGAGGCCTGGGACGCCGTCAGTGCGCTGGACCTCAAGATTCCCGCCGAGACCCAGACCGCGCTCTACACCGAAATCTCGACCGTGCTGCGCCGCCAGACCTTCTGGCTGGCCAAGCGGGCGGGTCGCGACAATGTCACGGTCGACAGCCTGATCGCCGCCTACCGCCCGGCCGCAGACGCCCTGCGTCAGGAGGGCGGCGACGTCCTGTCCCGCTTCGAGCAGGACCGTCTCGACAAGCGGCTGCAGAAGTTCGCCGCGATGGGCGTGGGCGAGGATCTGGCGAAAACCATCGCGATGCTGCGTCCCCTCGTCGCCACCGCCGATATCGGCGATCTGGCCAAGGAAGCCGGTTGGTCCGAACCCGCGATGGCGCGCCTGTATCACCAGGTCGGCGCCGCCTTCGATTTCGACCGGCTGCGAGCGGCGGCGGGCGGCGTTCCGTCGAACGACCATTTCGATCGTCTTGCCGTCCGCCGTCTGATCGAGGAACTGATGGCCGAACAGGTCGCCCTGACCCGCGCCGTGGCCAGGAGCACCGACGCCTCCGTGGGGGTCAGCGAGGAAGCCGCCGAGGCCGCTGTCGAAAAATGGATCGGCCCGCGTCAGGCCGTGGTCGAAAGCGTCCGTGCCTCGGTCGACGAAATCGAGGCCTCCGGATCGGGCTGGACCTTCGCCAAACTGACCATCGCCAACGGCGCCATCCGCGCCGTCGCCACCTCGGTCTGATCCCAAGCCCCTCCGTCCCCTCGCAAGGCGGGCCGGAGGGGTGACGGACTCCCCTACGTCACCCCTCCGCCGGCCTCCCGGCGAGCTTCCGCTCGCAATTTTGTCCGATCACGCCTATATCAACGCATGGTCGCCGAGAGCGAGCCGCCCCTGTGGCGGTCGATCCGCCCCGGTTTGATCCCCCTGCGAAACGATCGCTCCATGACTCCGTCTGTCCGGCCGACCCAACAGCGCCCCGCGCTGCACGACAGCGCGTCATGTCTTCAAGGAAAGTCCGCATGATCGAGGAAAGCTACGTCCGGCTCTACGCTGCCGATTTCGTCCGCATGGCCCAGAGCGCCGAGACCCGGCCCCTCGACCCGACCGCCGTGCCCAAGCGCATGGAACAGGCCCGCTCGCACGCCACGGTAATGGACGCGGCCAAGGGCGTGGGTCACCTCGCCGCGCTGGTTACGCGTCTGCGGGACGAAGCCCGTCGCCCGTCACAGCGTCACGCGGCAGTCCTGCACTCGGACGCCACGGCTGTGGAACGCCGCCACCTGTTCCTCAACACCATCGCCGACGCCCTCAGCGTTCCGGCCTGACAGGCGTTCGCCTCAGGCCGCTTTCGGCTGCAGACGCGCGACGAACGGAACGGCGATCACAGCCAGCACCGCAATACCGGCGGCGATGTAGCCGAGGCTGCCGATGCCCAGCGACTTGATCGCTGCACCACCGATGATCGCGCCCAGACCAATGCCCGCATTGGCCATCGACACGTTCAGCGTGCCCGCCAGCGCCTGCGCATGGGTCGCGGCCTTCATCACGCGAATCTGGCAGATCGGGTAGAGCGCGGTGTTGGCCAGACCCCAAACGGCCAGCGCCAGGCCGAGGGCTACCGGGTTTGCAGCGAACGGAACCGCCGCAGCCATCCCGACCGCCAGCACCGCCGAGACCAGCGCCGTGGCGCGCAGGGCCCCACGCCCGATCATGATGCCGCCAAGCCAGTTGCCGATCAGGCCGATGGCGCCAAAGCCCATCAACCACCAGCCGACATCCTTCGCAGGCACTCGCGCGATCTGCTCCAGCATGTCGGCGAGGTAGGTGTAGGCGGTGAACATTGCGGTGAAGACAAGCACCGACAGGCCGATATTGGCGAGGAAGAACGGCGACTTCAGGATTTTCATCTGCTCGCCCAGACGCAGGCGCTGAGGCTTGGCCAGCGTCGGCATGACAGCCACCAGAAGCACGGCCATCACCAGCGACAGCACCGCCAGAGCCCAGAAGGCGCCTCGCCAGCCGAACGCGGCCCCCGCCAACGTGCCGAGCGGAATGCCGAACACCATGGCCCCGGCGATGCCCAGATAGACGTTGGCGACGGCCTTGCTGGCGCGCTCCGGTCCAGCGATCTCACCGGCGGTCTCACTGGCCGTGCCCCAGAAGATCGGCAGGGCCAGCGCGGGCAGGAACCGGGCCAGCGCCAGCACCCAGATGTTCGGCGCGACGGCCGCCAGCGCATTCGAGCCGGCGAAGATGACCAGCAGCACGACGAACAGCCGCTTGCGGTCGAAATGTGAGACCAGCCCGGTCAGGATCGGTCCGAACAGCATGACGCTGAAGGCGAACAGCGTGACCAGCATCCCGGCGACCGTGATGCTGATGTTCAGGTCCCGCGCCAAGGCCGGCAGCAGGCCCACGATGATGAACTCGGTGGTCACGATGACGAACGCCGAGATGGCCAGCAGGAGCACCGAGAGCGCGCCGTTGCGCGGCTTGTCGGCAGCGCTTGGCGAGGCGGGTGTAGCGGAAATGGGGGTGACGGACACGGAGGCCTCCAAAGAGAGGCAGATCATCTATCATTGACGATCGATCCGTACACGCGGTCAGATTTCCAGCTATTATGGAATTTTTGTCCAGAGTTGGAAGTCACTGATGCTCCCGTCCGAACGGCTCAAGGGAATAGAGGCCTTCGTCGCCTCCGCCGACCTCGGCAGCTTCACCGCTGCTGGAAAGCGTCTCAACCTGACCAACTCCGCGATTAGCAAGAGCGTGGGGCGGCTGGAGGCCCGCCTGTCATCGCGACTGTTTAACCGCACCACTCGCAGCCTGAAACTGACCGACGCCGGGACCGCCTTCTACGCCACCTGCGTGCGCGTGCTCGGCGACCTCGCCGAGGCCGAAGCGGTGCTTACAGCCCATGGCGTCGAGCCCGTGGGGCGCGTCAAACTGGACCTGCCGGTGGCGTTCGGACGGATGCGCGTTATGCCGCTGCTGCTCAAATTCGCCGAGCGCTATCCGGCGGTTCGGCCGCAGGTCTCGTTCACCGATCGCTTCGTCGATGTTATCGAGGAAGGCGTCGACATCACGGTGAGGATCGGGGGTCCCGAGGTCTGGCGCGACGGCATCGGCCATCGCCGGCTGGGGGCCGAGCGTCTGGTCTTCTGCGCCGCGCCGGATTGGCTCGCCGGACAGACCATGCCGAAAACTCCGGACGACCTGATCAAGTTGGACGGCGTGCTCTATGGCCGCAGCGACGGCCTGACCTCACCCTGGCGCTTCGGCAGCGCAGGTGGCGTCGAGCACCGGGCGGTCGAGGGTCGTATCGTTCTCGGCAGTGCAGAGGCGCAGGTCGAGGCGGTCAAGGCCGGCTTCGGCGTCGCCCAACTCGCAACATGGCTGGTCAGTCGCGAACTCGAGAGCGGAGAGCTGGTCGAATTGCTTCCCGAGTACGCGGTAGAGGGGCTGCCGCTGCATCTCATCTGGCTGACCGGCCGGGAGCTCAGTCCCAAGGTCGCCGCTCTTCTGGCGCTCTTCAGCGAAGACCTCAGCGTCGCCTGAGCTGCTTACTTGCCGGTCTTCAGCGCATCCACCACGACGCCCTCAGTCAGCAGCTGAGGCAACAATCGCGGCTCGGTCTGGCCCGGTGTGTAGAGCAGGTACAGCGGCACCCCTGACCGTCCGTGGCGCTGGAGTTCACGCGTGATCGCGTCATCGCGCCGGGTCCAGTCGCCTTCCAGATAGACGGCGTTGGCGTCCTTGAGCGCCTTGGCCGTAACCGGTGAGGCCAGCGCCGTGCGCTCGTTGATCTTGCAGCTGACGCACCAGTCGGCGGTGAAATTGACCAGCACCGGACGGCCCTCGGCCAGAGCCGTCTGCACCTTCTGCGAGGACCAGGCGTCGGCGGGGATCTCGGTCGGGGCGGTCGCTGCCGCTGCCGCTGCGAGGTGCGCCGACACGCCGGTCAGAACGACGGCGACCGCGATGGCGCCACAGCCCGCGCCGCGCGCCCATCGGGCGCGTTTGGCGAAGACGCCGGCGGCGGCCAGTCCGATCGCCGCCACCACACACGCGCCGACCAGCAAGAGGGCGGGGGACAGTGCGGTCTGCCTCCAGAAGACCCAGACCAACCACAGGGCGGCGGCGTACATCGGTATGGCCAACCAGCGCTGCAGGGTCACCATCCAGTGACCCGGCTTGGGCAGTCGTCCCAGCAGGCTCGGCGAAAGGCTGACGAGCAGATAGGGCAGCGCCAGTCCGAGGCCCAGCATCAGGAAGACGATCATCGCCAGCGGCGCGGGCATCACCAGCGCAGCTCCCAGCGCGAAGGCCATGAACGGCGCGGTGCAAGGCGCAGCCACCACGACAGCCAGCACGCCAGTGAAGAAGGCGCCCGTGCCGCCGTGCAGCCGGGTCAGGCGCGAGCCGCCTACCGCCTGCAGCCGACCACCGACCTCGAACACGCCCGACAGGTTCAACGCCACGGCGAGCATCAGCAGGGCCAGAGCAGCCACTACCGCAGGAGACTGGAGCTGGAAGCCCCACCCCACGGCCTGACCTCCGGCCCGCAGGATCAGCAGCACCGCAGCCAGTCCGGCGAACGCAACGAGCACGCCGAGCGTGAAGGCTATCCCGTCGCGACGGGCCTCTGCCGGATCGTGTGCCGAACGGGTAAGGGACGCCGCCTTCATCGCCAATATCGGGAAGACACACGGCATCAGGTTCAGGATCACGCCTCCGAGAAAAGCAAACCCCGCAGCCTGAAGCACCGCCAGCCAGCCCGTCGATATTGGACCCTGCGCTTGGCCAAACGCGTCCGGCGTGGGTTCCAAAGCCCCCGACCCGCCTGCGCCCGCAAGCGCGGGGCCGGGCGTCGCCGTGATCTCCCAACTGCCGACGTCGGTCGAAAGGACGCCGGAGATCGGGCCGTTCAAGCCTGTCTTCTTCAGGTCCACGCCCGCCGCCAGTTCCAGCGTCACGCCAGAGGCTCCACGCTGGCCGAACTGCGCCGCCGCGTGGTCGATGACATCACCCTCGTAAGGGAAGAAGGACGCCTGTTTCGGCGTGAGACCCGCCAACGGGCCGCCGGTGGCGCTGAGCGTCAGTGTCTGGCCGTTCAGGGTCGCGTGGGCGGTGATCCCCGCCGGACGCGGAGCCGTCTCGACCACGCTCTGGATGCGACTACCCACGGCTCCCGCCAGAGGCGCAGCGCCGTCCTTGATCGGCAGGTTCAGCGTCAGGGTCATCTGGTCCGGCACGCACATTTCGGCACTGCAGACGAGGAACACGACGTTGACGCTCAAGGGAATGGTCGTCCCGGTCCTCGCCGAGGCCGGAACCTCGATCGGCACCGGCAGGAAGACCTCGCCCTCATACCCAAAATTGGTCAGGCCTTGCAGCCGCTGGCGCTGGGGCAAAGGCCAGACGATATCGCCCGCCGTGACACCCGTCGGCAGACTCCAGCGCAACGTCGTCGGTCCGCCGGAGTCGCCGGGATTGCGCCAGTAGGTATGCCAGCCCGGCTGAATCTTCTGCCGGATCGCCACGACCGCCGTCGATCCCGGCGCGGCCCAGGCCGACATCGGGACCAGTTCCGCCTCGATCCGCTCGGTCTTCTGCGGACCCGCCTGCGCGAACGCAGGGCCCGAAGCAAAAGCCAGGCTCAGCCAGAGGATGCAGGCGAAAAGGCGCAAAGGCGAAGGTCCGGACCGTTGGGGCCCGACCTATAGCCTCTGACGCCTCCTGGTCGGAGTTCTAATTCGGGGCTGCGTCGACGAGCACCTCGGTGCGCCGCCGCAACGGCTCACGCACGCCCGATGCGTTCGCCGCACCCTCATCGCCGGCCGCACCCACTTCAAACGCCGGCGAGGGCCACCCAGCCGCCGCAAGCGCCTCGGCAACCGTCTTGGCGCGTCGCTCGGACAAGTCCAGATTGGCGTCAGCGCCACCGCGCGCATCCGACAGCCCCAGCACCTTGACGCTCTTGATATTGCAGCCTTGCAACTGCGTCGCCGTCAGCCCGATCGCCTGCCGCGCCGGCCCCGTCAGCCGCGCCTCGCTATCGGCAAAATAGATTTCGAATCGCTTTGGCGTACAGACCGTCGGCGTCTCGACGATCTGTGACCGGTCCTTGAACGCTCGCCCGGATGTCTCGCACCCCGCCAGCCCCAGCCCTGCCAGCAGAGCCACCCCGACCAAGATCCTGCCGTTCGTCATCGTCTACCCCTGCGTCGCAAAACCGACGTTCCAAAAATCTCGCCCCGACACGAAAAGGGGCGGTCCGCAAACAGCGAACCGCCCCCGAATCAGTCCTACCGTCCCACGGACGGCCGGAGAGTCCTACTGGCGGCGTTGGCCGTTTTCCCAATAGCATTCCGATTGACGGTTATCGTAGCAATAGTAGTACGCGCCGCCGTTGTCGCGGTAGCGCTGCTGGTTCGAACGGTCCTGGTTCGAACCGCGGATTGCGCCGACAGCGCCGCCGGCGAGGCCGCCGATCAGGGCGCCGGTGGCTGCGTTGCCGCCGCCCACGTTGTTGCCGATAATGGCGCCGGCGACGGCGCCGAGGCCTGCGCCGATGGCGCCTTGGCGGACGGTCTGGTTAGAGCCGGTGCTGCCATACGAGCTGCCGTAAGGGTCGCTCGCGCAGGCCGAAGCCATGAGACCGGCGGCTCCGATGGCGATAAGTGCTTTTTTCATGGGTGTATTCCTTCATCCCGGATGGCCCGCAATGAGCCGAAAGCGGGCCGATTGTTCGCCCCCAGGGGGAGAACGCTGGATTATGGCACAGGTTCCCCCGATATTCGGTTCGTAAACATTCTACCAGAACTGCCGGCACGGCTTCGCGTCGTACGGCGTTACAATAAAATTGTTAGGGGGGTCTGACATGCGTTTTCCTGAACTAGTCCGGAACTCGGACGATACGAGCCACAGCCCTGTCTGGGCGCGCAACAAACGCCGTCGTGGCCGGAGCGGGGGCTCGCTGGTCGGACTTGTGGTTACCCTTCTTGCCTTGTTCGGAGCCCTGACCGCCGTAATGGCCATCAAGGAACGCTCGATCGCTGCCGGAGGCGCCGTCATCGACGCCTGGATTTCGGCGGGCGCCGATGCGGTGCGGCAAGCCATAGGCAGGGCGCCTGCCGCGGGGGCTGTGGCCGCCGACAAGGCTGGAAACGCCGTGGAGAAAACCGGCGACGCTCTCAAGGCCGGCGCTGCAGAGACCTCGGATCAGATGAAGTCGCCCACCTCCCGATAAGCGCGCTGCATCACGTCCTTTTAGAATAGATACGCTTGGTATCGGAACGTCAGTTGCAGCGGGACGTTCGGGCGTGATGACCGACACGATCAGCCGCGGGACCTCTGAGCCCGACAGTGCGCCCGTCTCTAACGGGGCGATGGCCGAGGCTGCGCAAGCGGTCGTCCGCCAGTTGACGCCTCATATCGAGATCAAGCGGATCATGGTGCTGGTGAATCCCGCGTCGGGGTCCGTCGGCCCCCGCGCGTCCGAAGAGGTCCAGGCCATTCTGGCCGAATATCCTTGCGAAGCGGAGGTGGTGTCGCTCGGAGGGGATATCGACGCCGAGATCGAGGCGGCCATCGCTTCGAAGCCCGACGTCCTTTTCGTTCTCGCAGGCGACGGCACGGCGCGGGCCGTCGCGTCACGGGCAGGTCCGAAGGGACCCCTCGTGGCGCCCCTGCCCGGCGGCACCATGAACATGCTGCCGAAGGCACTCTACGGCACCGCCGACTGGAAACTGGCGCTCAGGGCAGCACTGGAAGAGGGCGCCCCGCAATCCGTATCGGGCGGCAAGGTCGAGGGCCAGGCGTTCTATTGCGCCGCGATCCTGGGCTCGCCCGCGCTCTGGGCTCCGGCGCGGGAGGCGATGCGATCGGGCAAATTATCATTGGCCTGGGCTTATGGCCGTCGGGCATTGCGCCGCGCCTTCACAGGGCGGCTGAGATTTTCGCTGGACGGAGGCGACAAGGGCAAGACCGAGGCGCTCGTCCTGATCAGCCCAATGATCTCCCGCGCACTGGACGAGCCCGTAGGGCTGGAGGCGGCAGCCATGGACCCGTCCGATACCGGGCAAGCCTTCAGGCTGGCGGCTACCGCCTTGTTCAGCGACTGGCGTCAGGATGCATCCGTGACCACCAGACCCGCCCGACGGATCGACGTCTGGGCGCGCTCGAAAATCCCGGCAGTTATAGACGGCGAGCCGACCTTGCTTCCGCACGAGACCAAGGTGATCTTCATCCCCAACGCCTTCCGGGCGCTTGCCCCAAACCCGCCGGCGGCGGAAGACAGCGTATGAAGAGAACGCCGCCTTGAGCACCGGACGCCTGATCCAATTTTCCGACGTCCATTTCGGGGTGGAGCACCAACGCGCCTGCGCTGCGGCGATCGACTACGCCCGGACGACGCCTAACGACCTGATCCTGATTACCGGCGACGTGACCCAAAAGGGCCTGCCCAAAGAGTTTGCGGCGGCCGGCGCCTGGATACGCGCGATGCCGGAGCCCCGGTTCGTCATCGTCGGAAACCACGACGTTCCCTATTATAGTGCGTTGGACCGGCTGTTCTGGCCATGGAAAGCTTTCGAGGCTGCGACCGGCCATCCGGCTCACGACGGCGAGTTCAAGCGTGACAACCTGATGGTGCGGGGCGTGACGACCGCTCGCGGCTGGCAAGCCCGCCTCAACTGGTCGAAAGGCGTGATCGATCTGGAGCAGACGCGCCGTGCCGCGGCGGCCCTGCGGCAGGCTCCCGTCGGGGCGCTGAGAATACTCGCCTGTCATCATCCCCTGATAGAAATGATCGGCACGCCCATGACGGGCGACGTCAAACGGGGTGACGCCGCCGCCGGGATATTCGCCGAGGCCGGAGTCGATCTGATCATGACCGGCCACACCCATATTCCATTCGCCCTGCCGATCGATCTGACGGACCGATGCTCTTACGCGGTGGGCTGCGGGACGCTGTCGCATCGCGAGCGCGGCACGCCGCCTAGCTTCAATCAGCTGGAATGGGATAACAAGGAGATCGTTGTCACGGCGATGGCCTGGTGCGGGAAAGAGTTCGAGCCCAGCCAGACCTGGCGCCTGCCTCGTCGACAGGACACGCGGGATGCAGCGACCGCGCCCGACCCCGTTGTCGCAGGTGAGAAGGAGAGGACGGTCACCTAGGCTTCATGCATTCCGACTTCCCGTTACGGACCATATCGCACGCACAAAAAACCGCCGCCCCTTCGGACGGCGGTTTCTTCGCCAAGCGCCGAAGCGCCTGATTATATCCTCGTACCGCGTCCGCGAAGACCGCCCGCAACGAGGGAGATCAGGAACAGGACGACCGCGATGATAGCGACGAATTTTGCGATCTCGAACGACATGCCGGCGATGCCGCCGAAGCCCAGAACGCCGGCGACGAGCGCCACGATGAAGAAGATGATAGCCCAACGCAGCATGATAGCCTCCAGCTCAGGAACGGGTTGAAACGGTTGATCAAGTCGGACGCCGCCTGACCGGCGCCGCACAAATTATCAACGCCGCTCACCTCGCACCGTTCCGTCGGGCCAATACATCTGCTTAGCTATCTGCGGCGACGACCGTAGCCTCGGCTCTCCATCCGTTTTTCGGTGATCATGCTGGCGGCTATCGCGGCCAGCGCCGGATTCCGCAGCAGGAAGAACAGGATGCCGAGCCCGCCAGCAGCGCCGAGTATCGGACGCTCACGGATGAGGTGCACCGCCTTCTGAGCGAAGCTTTCCGGCTCGTCTTCCTCGCCGTCATCATGATGACCACTGCCTGGTTTCAGGAAAATGACGGCTATCAAGGCCGTCAGGATTCCGAACACGCCGAACGTAATCGCCGCCGCAGCCAACGTGGGCACGATCAGGCAAAGAGCGCAGAAAATAGTCGCGCCGAACGCGATCACCGCAACGAAAGCACTGGCCGCAGCGGCAAAGCTTGCGACCACTTTTTTAAGCAGCCCCTTGCCGATCATCAGCGGCGACGACCGGCCAGAAGAAGACCAAGCACCACACCCACGCCGAGCGCGATAGCGGTGGACTGGACCGGACGCTCCTGCACCCGTTCCGTGATGTAGCGTTGGGCTTCATCGAAACGCTCGGAGGCGTCGTCATAGTATTCCCGACCGCGCACGCGAGCCTGATCGTAGTAGCCACGGGCTTGATCGCGCAGGACGTCAGCCTGCTCGCGCACCCGGGCCTCCGTGGCGGCCGACTTTGCTTTCAGACGTTCCTGAGCCTCGGCGGCCTTTTCCTTCAGACGGTCCGCTTCCTCGCGGGCGCCGGTCTTCAGGTCTTCCTTGAGGGTCTTCAGGTCGTTCTTGATGTCTTCTCGAGCCTTGGTCGTGGCCATGTCGCGCGCTCCGGTGATAAGCTTTGCTTTAAATAGATGCCTCAGCCGCTGAACGCTACAGTGTCATGAGAGTTCCGGCTTCTTTCGCCGCAGCGCAGCACGCAGGACAGATGACGCAGCCCTCTGGCCGTCCTAGAACCCGCTCATGACCGACTGGCTGTTCCCCCCCGCACCTACCCCGTCCCTGCCGATCGTCGGCGAGCCGGCACAGGCAGGACGCCGATTTCCCGTGCGTCGCATCCTTTGCGTGGGCCAGAACTACGCCGCCCATGTGCGCGAGATGGGGGGCGACCCCTCGAGACCGGCGCCCTTCTTTTTCTCCAAGCCGGCTGACGCCGTCGTCACCGACGGCAAGGATCCGGCCTATCCCTCCGCCACGACCAATCTGCACCACGAGGTCGAGCTGGTTGTCGCGATCGGGTCGACCAGCGAAGGAAGCATCGGCGCCATTGGCTGGGCCGTTGGCGTCGATCTGACACGACGCGACCTTCAAGCTGCAGCAAAGGAAAAAGGCCGGCCTTGGGACGCCTCGAAGGGCTTTGACCAGTCGGCGCCCTGCGGCCCGATCACGCTAGGCGACCTGCCCGAACCCTGCGCCTCCATCACCCTGGCGGTGAACGGGGTGGCAAAACAGGCGGGCGACCTGTCGGACATGATCTGGAACCCGCACGAGATCGTCGCCAAGGCCGGAGAACTCTGGACGCTGCAGCCCGGCGACCTGATCTTCACCGGCACGCCCGAGGGCGTTGGACCGCTGGTTCCCGGCGACCGCGTCGAGGCGAGCATCGACGGCCTGACGACGCTGGTCTTCACCGTCGCGGAAACCGCCGCGTCGTGATCCTGCATTCCTACTGGCGGTCCGGAACGTCGTACCGGACCCGGATCGCCCTGAACCTGAAGGGGCTGGCCTACGAACAACAAACGGTCGATCTGCGTCAGCGCGCGCACAAGACGCCGGAATATCTGGCGCTGAATCCACAGGGGATGGTGCCTGCGCTCGAAATAGACGGTGCGATCCTGACGCAGAGCGTAGCGATCCTCGAGTGGCTGGAGGACGCCTATCCTGAACCGGCGCTCCTCCCCGCCGGACCTCTGGAGCGCGCCCGTGTCAGGGCCATGGCCGCCCTCATCGGCAGCGATATTCATCCACTGAACAATCTGCGCGTGCTGGGGGCGGTGAGGGGTCTGGGGGCCGATCAGAACGGGGTTGACGCCTGGGCGGGCGGCTGGATCAAGGCCGGGTTTGACGCCCTTGAGCAGATGGTGGCCCAGTACGGGAAGGGCTGGAGCTTCGGGGCCACGCCCACGCTGGCCGACTGTTATCTGATCCCGCAGCTCTATTCGGCAAGACGCTTCAACCTCGATCTCACGCCTTGGCCAAAACTGCTGGCAGTAGAGCAGGCAGCCGAGACTCATTCCGCCTTTGTCGCCGCCCGTCCTGATATCCAGCCAGACGCGGACTGATTTTCCACGGAAACTTCAGTCGACCAGCGGTCTGCAGGTAAGACTCTGTAAGCTTCCGGGTCAGCCTCCCTTAAACATTGTCGTGCAAGGTCGGCGGGTGAAGCCGCTTCCCGCACAGACTCCCGCCGGCAAACTCGCCATGGCGGTGGTGACCGAGCCCGAACGGGCCGTCGGCGCCGTGACGACGGCTCCCGTCGGCGCACGGGAAGACGCCATGCGCTTCCTGCTCCAGACGGCGGCAGACGCCGGCATCAAGGTCGTGGCCACACGTCCCGACCGCGACGGAGAACGTTTGCTGGGTCAGGCCTGGCCGTTCCCCTCCCCCTTCCGCGTCACCGTGCGCACTGTGCCTCTGGCTGATGGCCTTGATCGGGTCGAGGCTCGCGCCCGCCGTTCGCTGGAGCGTCTGGGCCTCCCGCGCGGAGATGTTCTGCTGGTTTCCAACGCTGCCGATCTGGCGGGGGCCGAGGGTCGCGCCCTTTGGGATCGGATGAAATCACTCAAGGATCGCGGCCTGTATCGCCGGATCGGCTTCTGCGCGACCATGGAGGATGGTCCCGCCCTGCTGGCGCGCCGGTACCAGCCCGACGTGGTGCAGATGCCCTGCAATCTTCTGGATCAGCGCGCGGTCAGCGAAGGCGTTCTGTCGGATCTGGCGGCAATGAACATCGACGTTCACCTGTCGTCCGTGTTCGCACGTGGCCTGCTATTCGCCAGCCGCGACAGCCTGCCCCCCCATCTGGCCGAGCATGGCGTGGCGCTGTCGCGCGTTCGCCGCCGTCTGGCCGAGGCTCGGGTCGACCCGATGCAGGCCGCGCTTGCCTTCGCGCTCAGCCTCCCGCCCGCGACCTGCGTGGTCGCCAGCGTCGCCTCTGCGGCGGAACTTCGCGCCATCCTCGCGGCGTCCTGCGCCCCCAAGCCCGATCTCGACTGGGACGCGCTGGCCCTGACCGAACCTGCCGCCCTGACGGCCGGACCGCGCATCCCGATCAGCCACGCGGCCTGAGCCCCGTACTTTCGGCCCGTTATCCGGGAATGGCTTGAGACGGGGCCCGCGATCCGTCACCCTGTGCGCTTCGCATGAACGCTCCCCTCGCACATCCTCCGCAGTCCCCCTCGACGCCAGTTTCGACTGACGGCGTGACGCCCGTCATGGCCCAGTTTCTGGCGGCCAAGGCGGCGCAGCCCGACGCCATCGTCTTCTTCCGCATGGGCGATTTCTACGAGCTGTTCTTCAAGGACGCCGAGATCGCCTCGGGTCTGCTCGGCATCACCCTGACCAAGCGCGGCAAGCATCAGGGCGAGGACATCCCGATGGCCGGGGTGCCGGTCCACGCGCTGGACGGATATCTGGCGCGGCTGATCCGGGCAGGGCAACGGGTCGCGATCTGCGACCAGATCGAGACGCCCGCCGAGGCCCGAAAGCGCGGCTCCAAATCCATCGTCGCGCGCGACATTGTTCGGGTCGTCACGCCCGGCACTCTGACCGAGGACTCGCTGCTGGAAGCGCGTGGAGCGAACCGGCTCGCCGCCGTCGCCATCCGCAAGGGCCGCGCCGCGGTCGCCGTGGTCGAGCTGTCTGCCGGAGCGGTGGATTCCATCGCCTGCGATCTGGGCGATCTCGCTGCGACCCTGGCCGCGTTCCGGCCGTCCGAAGTGCTGGTTCCGGACAAGCTGTTCTCAGACGATGCAGTGCGACCGGCGCTCGACGGGTCGGGCGGCGTAGTTCAGGCCATGGCCTCGGCCGTCGCCGAGCCCGCTGCGGCGCGCGATCGTGTCGAACGCTTGTACGGCGTGGCCTCGCTGGACGGGTTCGGCGCCTTCGAGGAGGCCGAGGTCTCCGCGCTGGGCCTGATCGCGGCCTATCTGGAGACCACTCAGGCGGGCAAGGTCCCGGCCCTGACACCGCCGCGCCGGTCCGGCGAGAGCGGCTTCCTCGCCATCGATCCCGCCACCCGCCAGAGCCTTGAGATCGATCGCACCCAGCGTGGCGAACGCGAGGGGTCGCTGCTCGCCTGTCTCGATCGCACTGTGACCTCGGGCGGAGCGCGGGCGCTGGCGGAGCGGATATCCCGGCCGCTCCGTGATCCCGTCGCGATCAATGATGGACTTGACGCCGTCGAATGGTTGCTGGAGCGCCGCGACCTGCGCCGCGACCTGCGCGACGGGCTGAAAGCCTCCGCCGACGTGGCGCGCGCTGTGTCACGGTTGGCGTTGGGGCGTGGCGGTCCGCGCGACCTCGCCGCCATCCGCTCAGGCCTGACCATCGCCGAGGGCATCGCCGGCTTGTTCGTCGTCTCAGGCAACCCATTGAGCGCTCCGCCTGCGCGGATCATCGGCTGTCTCGACCGGCTGACCCTGTCGCCGGACACCGCCCAGCTGATGGTCGATCTGGCCGAAGGGCTGATGGAAGAGCCGCCGCATCTGGCGCGCGACGGCGGCTTTGTCCGTCCCGGTTTCCGACCCGAGCTGGACGCCGCCCGCACCCTGAGGGACGACAGCCGCCGGGTTGTCGCCGATCTTGAGGCCCGCGCCGTCGCCGACAGTGGGGTGCCTTTCAAGATCAAGCACAACGCGGTGCTCGGCTATTTCCTCGAGACCACCGCCAAACACGCCGAGCCGCTGTTCCGTGTCGGTCCAGAGAGTCCCTACATCCACCGCCAGACTCTGGCGGCGCAGGTCCGGTTCACCACCGTCGAACTGTCGGAACTCGACGCGAAAATCAGCCAGGCGGGTTATCGCGCGCTCGCCATGGAGGGCGAGACCTTCGAAGGCTGGCGCCAGACCGTCCAGCGGCTGGCTCGCCCTCTGCAGGCGGTCGCCGACGCGCTGGCCGAACTGGACGCCACCTCGGCCCTCGCGGAATGGGCCGAGGAGGTCGGGGCGGTGCGCCCGACCGTCGACTCCAGCCTGACGTTCGAGGTGCAGGCCGGACGGCATCCGGTGGTCGAGGCGGCGGTCAAGAAGGCCGGCGATCCCTTTACGCCGAACGACTGCCGACTGGACGGCGCGCCGATCAAGGGCGGGGGCTGTCCGCGTCTTTCGATCGTCACCGGGCCCAACATGGCGGGCAAATCGACGTTCCTGCGCCAGAATGCGCTGCTGGTGATCCTGGCCCAGGCCGGATCCTTCGTGCCCGCGCGGTCGATGCGGCTGGGCGTGGTCGATCGACTGTTCAGCCGCGTCGGCGCTGGCGACGACCTCGCGCGCGGCCGCTCCACCTTCATGATGGAGATGGTCGAGACCGCCGCCATCCTGACCCAGGCGACCCCCGCCAGTTTCGTGGTGCTGGATGAGATCGGGCGCGGCACGTCGACCTATGACGGTCTCGCCATCGCCTGGGCCTGCGCCGAAGCCCTGCATGACACCAACCGCGCCCGGACGCTGTTCGCCACTCATTATCACGAGCTGGCGCGGCTCGAAGAGCGGCTCGACCACGTCTCCAACCTGTCGATGAAAGCCAAGGAGTGGAATGGCGAGCTAGTCTTCCTGCACGAGGCCGCGCCCGGCGCTGCCGACCGATCCTATGGCGTTCAGGTAGCCAAACTGGCGGGAGTGCCGCCGTCCGTCGTTGCGCGAGCCCGCTCGGTACTCGATCGTCTGGAAAGCGAAAAGGCCGCCAATCACCGGCTCGACGACCTGCCCCTGTTCGCCTTGGCAGAACCGCCGCCCCCGCCGATGAAGTCCGCCATGGACGAAGCCGTCGCCGCCCTTGATCCGGATGCGATGAGCCCCCGCGAGGCGCTTGAGGCGCTGTATCGCCTGAAGGCTTTGAAGAGGAAGTAGGCAGCAGACAGGAAGCATACCCGCAGGGGATCCGACGCTCCCAAGGCCTACGACCTGACTACCTACCTGCCTTTGACAGGCTCATAGCCGTAGTCGATGACGCACATGTGGTTGAACAGCGCGTGAGGGCCGCAGCTCACGCCAGCGCGGACATAGCCGTCGCGGAACAGGTTGGTCCGGTGACCCCTGTCCGCGATATTGTCGTCGACCAGCAGCTGGACCATGACCTCGCGCGCGGTATCGTAGCCGTAGGAAATGTTCTCGCCGCCGTAGGGATCGCCCCCACGCCGCGACACCCGGGTCACGAAATCCCACCCGTCAGAACCGTAGTGGCCGATAAAGCCGGTCGGGCCCTGGTCGGCCACATGATCTCCAGCCGTCAGGGCCAGGATCAAATCGGGCGAAAGCCGCGACACCGGCTTCTGACGCCGCAGGAAGGCGATGGCCTCGTCGACTGCGGCTACGCCCTCGCGGGTCTGGATGTTGATGCGGCCCGGACGGACAACGATGGCGCCCTGAAACTGACGGCGGTAGTCCTGCAGCACGGCGACATAGGCCTGCGGATCCGAACGCATCCGGTTCATCTCGCCCAGGACCTCGCGCGACAGCTGGGCATCACCTCCGACCGGGCCGTATCCGGCTGCCGCCATGGTCAGGCCGTCGGACCAGTGCTCGCGACGCAATTCGCTGCGATCGGCGCCAAGGGCAGAGCCACTACGGGATCCATCACTCGCGCCCAAACCGTCCTCCGGACCCTCCCCGGCCCACGCATGCGAAAACAGGCCAAGGCTAAGCGCCATGACTGCCAGAGCTGCGACGAGGACCAGACGCGGTATCAAGAAGGCTCCGGGAACAGTGTTCCGGAACCCTGCCTCAACCTTGGCAGAGACTCCAGCGCACTCCCCGCGTTGGCGAGCGGACGCGGCGCCGGAGACACAGTGCGCGTACCAAACCCTGAACGAGACGCAGGGCTTCGTCGTGACTATATTGCGCAAGCCGATGACCCCCGTTTCCCTGACATCTTCCCGAACAGGTCTGGATGACCGCCTGGATGCTCTCGTCGGCGGTTCGGACGTTCGCGCCGGCGTCGCCGCACTGCTGCGGAGCCATTACGCCGCGGCGCGGGACAAGATCGCCTTACGTCTGGCCGCCGGTCTCGGCGGGGTCGAGGTGGCGCGTCAGTATTCCGCCGCAGCCGACGACATCCTGATCGCCCTGTGGCGGTTCACCACTGAGACCCTCTATCCATCGCACAATCCGACCGAGGCCGAGAAGCTGACCCTGATCGCGGTCGGCGGGTACGGACGTGGCGTGCTGGCGCCGTTCTCGGATCTCGACCTGCTGTTCCTGCGCCCGTGGAAGACCACGGCCCGCACCGAGACGGTGGCGGAGTTCGTTCTCTATGTCCTGTGGGACCTGGGGCTCAAGGTCGGGTCGTCGGCCCGGTCGGTAGATGAATGTCTGGCCCTCTCCCGCAGCGACATGACCGTCCGCACCGCCTTGCTGGAAGGCCGCTGGCTGGCGGGAGACCAGCCTCTGGCCGAGGATTTCCTCTGGCGCTTCCGGGGGACCGTGACGAACGCCGATCCGCGCCCGTTCATCGCCGCCAAGCTGGAAGAACGCGAAGCCCGGCACACCAAGGCGGGCGCCGTCCGTTACCGCGTCGAGCCCAACATCAAGGACGGCAAGGGCGGTCTGCGAGACCTCAACACCCTGTTCTGGATTGCCAGAGCTCTGGCGCCCGAGAGCCCGCTCGGCGCGGCCGTGCTCGACGACCTGCTGACTTCCCGCGAGCGCCGGACGTTCGAGGAGGCGTTCGACTTCCTGTGGCGGGTGCGGACACATCTGCACCTGACCGCAGGGCGCGCCGAGGAAAAGCTGACCTTCGATCTCCAGCCCGAAGTCGCCCGTCGAATGGGCTGGCGCGGTCGGGGCGACGAGCCCGCAGTCGAGCGGTTCATGCGTCGATACTTCCTCGTCGCTCGTGACGTCGGCGCCCTGACCCGCGCGATGAGCGCGACGCTGGAGGCGCGCCAGCAGAAGAAGACGATGAGCCTTTCGCGGCTCATCCCGGGGCGGAAGCGCAACCTCGGCGTCGCCGGCTTCATCGAGGACGGCGGGCGGCTGTCGGTGGAGAGCGCGCAGGTGTTCGCCGATGATCCGGTCAAGCTGCTGTCCCTGTTCGTCATCGCCGATCAGCACGACCTCGACGTCCACCCGCACGCCTTCTCGGCAGTGACGCGGTCGTTGGGTCTGGTGACGCCGAAGCTGAGACGGGACCCTCGCGCCACCGCCGCCCTGCTGCACATTCTGGCGCACGGGCAGAGGCCCTATCGCGTCCTCACCATCATGAACGAGACGGGCCTGCTGGGCCGGTTCCTGCCCGAATGGGGCCGGATCGTCGGCCAGACCCAGTTCAACATGTACCACGCCTATACCGTCGACGAGCACAGCCTGCAGGCCATCGGCATCATCAACGACATCTTCCGGGGCAAGTTGAAGGAAGACCATCCGCTGTCGTCCTCGACCATCCACCTGATCGCCGATCTGGAGGTGCTGATGTTGGCCATGCTGCTGCATGACGTCGGCAAGGGTGGCGAACGAGGCCAGCTCGAGGACGGGGCCATCGCCGCGCGTCGGGCTTGCGAACGGCTGGGCGTCGAGCCGCGCCGGATCGAGCTGGTCGTCTGGCTGGTTCGCAACCACCTCGCGCTGTCCGACTATGCCCAGAAGCGCGACACCTCCGACCCCCAGACGATCCGCGACTTCGCCGAGATCGTCGGTGATCCCGAGCGGCTGCGGCTGCTGTTGGTGCTGACCGTCGCCGACATCCGCGCCGTCGGGCCGGGCGTCTGGAACAACTGGAAGGGTCAGTTGATCACCGCCCTCTATACCCGCGTCGAAGCCCTGTTCCGGGGTGAAGATGTCGATCTGATCGATCCTTTGGCGGAACACGCCCATCTGATCGCCCGCGCCTGCGAAACCGGCGCGGCCGCCGAGTGTCGGCAGGGGCCAGGGCGGATCGAGGCGACCACCGAGATCGCCTTGGCGGCGCGCGACCGGCCCGGCCTGTTCGCCGACCTGACCGCCGTCCTCGCCGCCGCCGGCGCCGACGTCACCGGGGCGCGGGTCGCCACTGCCGCCGACGGCACGGTGCTGGACGTGTTTCAGGTTCAGGACGGCGCGGACGCCCCCTATGGCCAAGCCGAACCGCGACGCCTGAAGACTCTCGTCGCCGCGCTGGAGGCTGCTGCACGGGGCGAGGCGCCCATCGATGCGCCGGCCATGCCTATCGCCACGCCCCGGCGGGCCGTTTTCGACGTTCGCCCCGTGGTCATGATCGACGCCGGCGCCAGTGAGAGCGCCACGGTGATCGAGGTCTCCGGCGCCGACCGGCCCGGCCTTCTGGCCGAGCTGTCCCGGACCCTGAGCGATCTCGACCTGTCGATCCGCTCGGCCCACGTCGCGGGCTTCGGCGAACGGGCCGTTGACAGTTTTTACGTGGTGGATCGCAAGGGCCGGAAGGTGTTCTCGGAACTGCTGCTGAACGAGATCCAGCACGGTCTCGAGGCGGTGTTGGAACGCACCCCGGCCGCTCCGAAAGGACGCGCCATCGTCGCCGCCCGGGCCAGTGCTCGCGACGTCTCCGATCTCAATCGCCCGCTCCGCAAGGCAAAGGCCGTTTCGCCTGAGCCGGAAGCGCGCTAAGCGCACATTTCGCCGCAGGTTCCAGCGGCCCGGACCTCCCTGCATGAGCCTGGCTCGCAATACGATCGTTCAGTCCGGCCTGACGCTGGGCAGCCGCCTTCTGGGTTTCGGGCGCGACCTGCTGCTGTCGGCGCGGTTCGGCCAGGGGCCGATGATGGACGCCTTCACCACCGCGCTCATGCTGCCGAACATGTTCCGCCGCCTGTTCGCCGAGGGCGCCTTCGCCCAAGCGTTCGTGCCGATCTACGGCGGCGTCCGCGCCCGAGACGGCGAGGAAGCCGCAGCCGTCACCGCGTCCGAGGCCCTGAGCTTCATGTTCGCCGTGGTCGCGGGTTTCTGCATCGTCCTGCAACTGGCCATGCCGTGGATCATGCCGGTGCTGTTGTCCGCCTATCGCAACGATTCAGGCGTGATGTTCGCCGCCGTCACCGCAGCCCAGCTGACGATGCCCTACCTCGCCTGCATGACCATCGCGTCCCTGCTGTCGGGCGTGCTGAACACCAGCGGCAGGTTCGCCCTGTCGGCGGGCGTCCCGGTCTTCCTGAACCTTTGCACTCTCGTCCCGCTGCTGGCGCCCGAGTTCATGACGATCAGCCAGCCGCACATCCTCGATGCCGTCAGCATCGCCGTCACGATCTCGGGTGTGCTTCAGGCGGGCCTGTTGTGGTGGGGCGTACGTCGTCTCGGCGTCATGCTGAAGCTGTCATGGCCGCGCCTTACCGCCGGGGTGAAGAAGACGCTCGCCCTCGCCATTCCCGGCGTGCTCGCCGGCGGCGCCCTGCAGATCAACTCCGTCGTCAGCCAGTTCCTGACCGGGTCCAATCCGGGCGCGCGTTCGGTACTCTATAATGCCGACCGCCTGTATCAACTGCCGCTAGGCCTCGTCGGTGTCGCCATCGGTCTCGCCCTCGTGCCCCGGCTGACCAAGGCTTTCGTCTCGGGCGATCACGAGGGCGGACGCCGGACACTGGACGACGGCCTGACGCTGTCGATGGCCTTCACCCTGCCCGCCGCCGTGGCCCTGTTCGTCATCCCCTTCTTCATCATCGACGCCACCGTCACTCGCGGCGCCTTCACCTCGCTGGACGCCGCGCGCACCGCCGACGTTTTGCGCCAGTTCGCCTGGGGCGTGCCCGCCTTCGTCCTCGCCAAGGTCCTGACGCCGCCGTTCTTCGCTCGGGAGGACACGCGTCGCCCGATGATCTTCGCCGTGGCCTCGGTGCTGGTGACCGTCGTGCTGGGCGCGAGCCTGTTCTACTGGTTCTCGCACATCGGCATCGACGGCGTGCTGGGTCTGGCCATCGCCACCAGCACCTCGGCCTGGATCAACGTCGCCCTGCTCATCGGAACCCTCATACGAGAAAACACGTGGAGGCCGTCAGCCAACTTCGTCTCGCGCATCATGCGGGTGCTGGCGGCCAGCGGAGTGATGGCGGCGCTGCTGCTGGCGGCAGGCATCTTCTATCCCGAGCTCAGCAAGCTGTTCCTCGCCAAGGAGATCGCCGTCATCGTGGTCTGCGGCGTCGGCGCGGTCATCTATTGCTTCTGCCTGTTCCTGTTCGGCGCGGTCACACCGTCCGAACTCAAGGCCGTCTTGCGCCGCGAACCGGGCGCCGCGGCATCGGGTGGCGGGCTGGAGTAGGAACTTGCTCTCGCAGCGTGGCTGGGGCATCTGCCGCTGATGTCCGATGCTACGCCGACCCTCCCCGCCTACACCGGCCCGCGCCGGGTGCTTTCCGGCATCCAGGCCTCGGGCGCCCTGCATTTGGGCAACTATCTCGGAGCCCTCAAACGCTTCACCGAGTTGCAGGATGGGGGCGCGCCCTGCTTCCTGTTCGTGGCCGACCTGCACGCCATCACCGTCTGGCAGGATCCGGCTCTGCTGACCGCCCAGACGCGCGAGATCGCCGCCGCCTATCTGGCCTCGGGTCTCGACCCGGCGAAGTCGGTGATCTTCCCGCAATCGGCGGTCCGTGCGCATGCCGAACTGGCGTGGATCTTCAACTGCGTCGCCCGGCTCGGCTGGCTCGACCGGATGACCCAGTTCAAGGAGAAGTCGGGCAAGCATAAGGAACGGTCGAGCGTCGGCCTCTATACCTACCCGGTGCTGCAGGCGGCTGACATCCTGCTCTACAAGGCGACCGAGGTGCCGACCGGCGAGGACCAGAAACAGCATCTGGAACTGACCCGCGACATCGCCCAGAAGTTCAACAACGACTTCGGCGTGCCCGGCTTCTTTCCCCTGCCCGAACCCCTGACGCAGGGGCCGGCGCCCCGCGTCATGTCCCTGCGGGACGGTGCAGCGAAGATGTCGAAATCGGATCCGTCGGACCAGTCGCGCATCAACCTCACCGATGACGCCGATACCATCGCCGGCAAGATCCGCAAATCCAAGACGGACATGGGCGTCATGCCTGAGGTCGGCGACGTTCTGGACGACCGGCCCGAGGTCAAGAACCTGATCGCCATCTACGCAGCCCTGTCCGACCAGACGAAGGACGCCGTCACGGCCGAGTTCGCCGGTCAGGGCTTCGGCGCCTTCAAGCCGCGCCTCGCCGACCTCGCCGTCGAGGCCATGGCCCCGATCACCGCCGAGATGCGCCGCCTGATGGCTGACACCGCCGAGATCGACCGAGTCCTCAAGGACGGCGCCGAACGCGCCGCCGCCATAGCCGACCCGGTCGTCGACGAGGTCAAGAAGATCGTCGGCTTCTGGCGGGCTTAGAAGCATGAGCGCGCACCGCACCACCGTCGAATGGAAGCGCGACGGTCAGGCCTTCATCGACAAGGCCTACTCTCGCGCCCACGTCTGGACTTTCGACGGCGGGGCGGTGGTGCAGGGATCTTCGGCGCCCGAGAGCGTGCCGGTTCCGATGTCCGACGTGACGGCTGTGGACCCCGAGGAGGCCATGGTCGCCTCGCTGTCGAGCTGCCACATGCTATGGTTCCTCGCCTTCGCCGCCGGCGACGGACTGGTCGTCGACCGCTATCTCGACGAGGCCTCCGGGACCCTTGGGCGTGACGATAAGGGTCGGCGTTATATGGACAAGGTGACCCTGCGGCCTGTCACGACCTTCTTCGGCGTGGCCCCGACGCAGGGCGAACTGGATGCCCTGCATCACTCCGCGCATGAGCACTGCGAAATGGCCCACTCGGTCCGCGCCGAAATCCTAGTCGAAGCCTCAATCGGCTAGAGCCCGATCAGGAACTGGCCGAATCGCTTCACGGCGACCTCGGTCAGCGCCGGATCATGTCGCGACGGCGGAGCGCTAGTGGGTTCGTCGAACGAATGGGTGCCGTCGGCAACCCAGGTCTCGATGACCGTGCCTCGACCACGATGGCCCTCGAACACCTGCTCGGCATTGCGCACGGTGGTCAGGTGGTCGTGTTTGGCGATCATCACCTCGGTCTTTGGATGATGCCTCCAGGGGCGGTTACGTCCCACCGCGAGGAAGCCGACGTAGGGATAGCCCATCCATGCGCCTTTCAGCCCCGAGAGGCAGACGATGGAGGGATCGGCGATGCCCAGTTCGCCGCTGTGGGTGCGCGGGGCCGCCAGCATTTCCATGATGCTCCAGCCGCCATGGCTCCAGCCAGCCACGGCGATCTTGCCGGAATCGACGTCCGAGCGTCGCGAAACGCCGTCGATGGCCGCCAGCACGTCGCCGCCACGTTCGTTTCCTCTCAGGATGGCGCCTGTGCAGACCATGGAGAGGGCGAAGACCCGACCCCAGCCGCGCGGGGCGTATGAATCGACGATGAAGGCTCGCCATCCCGCCGCCTTCGCCGCCGCTGCATAAAGCGGAAGATGCGGGCGCATGCCGCCGCAGCCATGGAACAGCAGCACCGCCGGTCGCTTCAGATCGTCATCCGGACCCACGACGTTGGTGGTCGGTTCAAGCTTCGCCCAGCGCTCGGATAGAGTGTCCATGAGCGTCACCATACCCGCCTGAGATCCGGTGAGAAGCTCAGGCTTTGCGCATGGCATCAATGGCGTTGATCATCCGGGTCAGGTCAGCCGGTTGCGACAAGCGGTGATCGCCGCCCTCGATCAGATCCAGCATGACATCGCCGCCGGTCAATTGCTCGACCAGTGTGATCGAATACCGCCACGGCACGGTGTCGTCGGCGCGACCCTGCAGGATGTGGGTCATGGCCTTAATCGGGATCGGGCCGCCGAGCAGAAGCCAGTTCCTGGCCTCCTCGAACATGGCGCGGGTCACGACGTAGGAACCCAATCCTTCTTCGACGACCACGGTCTCGCCGTCGCGCAGGATGGCCTGACGCTCGTGATCGGCGAGGCCCGGCCACATCAGGGTCTCGGTGAAATCCTGCGCCGGATTGATCAGCACCAGCCCCGCAACCGCCTCGGGTCGGGCCAGAGCCGCCAGCAAGGCGACCCAACCGCCCATGGACGATCCAACCAGAATGGCAGGGCCGTTCAAGCTGTCTAGCACGGCGACCGCGTCCTCGCGCCAGCGCCCGATGGTGGCCCGCCGCCAATCGCCGGAAGACTGACCGTGGGCGAAATGATCGTAGCGCAGGAAGGCCCAACCACGTTCACGGGCGGCGGCGTCCAGCGCCAGCGCCTTCGTTCCCTCCATGTCGGAACGGAAGCCGCCGATCCAGACGATGGTCGGCCCCTCGCCGGGGACCTGTTTGTAGGCCAGCCTCTCTCCATCCGGGCGGGCCAGATGCTGGATGTCGTTGTCGTTGGTCTCAGGCTGGTCGGTGGGGGTCATGCGGCCTACTCTCGCGCAAACGGTCTCCGCCTGATAGCGAACGGCGAGGAACGAAGCGAAGGTTGATCCGTGCCCCCCGTCACATCCGTACCGAAAGTCCTGTTCGTCAGCTCCAACCGCATCGGCGACTGCGTCATCTCGTCGGGCGTGATCCGCGAGATCGAACGTCAACTACCGGGCGCGGCGATCACCGTCGCCTGTGGCCGGCCGCCTGCGCCCTTCTTCCGTTCCGCCCCCGGCGTCGAGCGGGCCATCGTCCTCGACAAAAAGAAGCTGGCCGGACACTGGATCGATCTGTGGAAGCAGGTCGCCACGACGCGCTGGGACATGGTCATCGACATTCGCGGCTCGGCGCTCAGCTATCTGATCCCGGCCAAGCGGCGCGTCATCTACAACCGCTCGTGGGAGACGGGCCTGCGCAAGGTCGAGATGGTCTCGCGGCTGATGGGATCGGAGACGCCGTTAGCCCCGGAGATTTTCCTCGACGACCGGGCGCGATCCGAAGCCGCAGGCGTTATCGATCCGCAACTCGCGGGCGCCGCCGGCCCCGGTCCCATCATTGCTCTGGCGCCAATCGCGCATCAGCCGGGCAAGAGCTGGCCGGCCGATCGCTGGGGCGCGCTGGTCGAAAAGCTCAAGGCCGACCCACGTTTCGAGGGCTGGCGTTTCATGGCCGTCGGTGGCCCCGGTGACCGTCCGCCCGCGACACCCGCGCTGGAGGCCGCAGGCGAACGCGGCATCGACTTCGTCGGCAAGGGCGACATCCTCGCCTCGGCGGCCGCAATCGAGCGGGCGACCCTGTTCGTGGGCAATGACTCCGGCTTGATGCACGTCTCGGCGGCGCTTGGACGTCCGACGCTGGGTCTGTTCGGACCGACCGAGTGGTGGCTCTACGGGCCGTGGGGCCCTCGCACCCGGATCGCTGCGTCTAATGAGACACGCGGCGAGTTCTCGCCGATCGAGGACCTGACGGTCGATCACGTGTTCGACGCCGTTGTCGCGCTGCACACGGATTTCGTGGCCAATTCGGCTGGCGACGGCAGCGTTAAGCCCTGATCAGCCTAACCTTGATAAAACGGGCTTTCGGGCGCATATAGCGCCTCTTGGGGAACGCGGCGCCGAGCCGCGCGCTGACCCCTGCAAAACGACAAGACCCTTCGCTCACACAAGGAAACGACGCTCATTCGCCGTCCGATGCAAACGCCGCCCGTCAAGGATGGGCCGCCCATGAACCACGATATCCGCGCGCCGCGCGTTCTGCTCATCGATCAGAACGGCGAGAAGCAGGGCGTCATGCCGACGTCCGCCGCGCTGGAAGCCGCCGAAGAAGCGGGCATGGACCTGGTGCAGATCGTGTCCACGTCGGAACCGCCGGTGGCCAAGATCCTCGACTACGGCAAATTCCGCTTCCAGGAGCAGAAGAAGAAGGCCGAGGCCCGCAAGCGCCAGAAGGTCGTCGAGCTGAAAGAGATCAAGCTCCGCCCCAACATCGACATCCACGACTATGAGGTGAAGGCCAAGGCCATGCACCGCTTCTTCGACGAGGGTGACAAGGTCAAGGTGACCCTGCGCTTCCGTGGTCGCGAAATGGCGCACCCCGAACTGGGCATGAAACTGCTCAACAAGGTCCAGGCCGATTTCGACGAGATAGCCAAGGTCGAATACGCACCGCGTATGGAAGGCCGCCAGATGATCATGATCCTCGCGCCAAAGTAGGCGGCTCGCCAATCAACGACACCAGACAGCCCCGGTCAGATCGACCGGGGCTTTTTGCTGTCTGGGGTTGGCGAAGATTGGGAGACGGCAGAACTCCGCGCCCGAGACGAAACCACATAAAGATTGCGACTTGAGATTGCGGCGATCAGGGTCGAGAGTGATCAGGTTAGCGATCGGCGGGGGCCAATCTTGTATTTCCAGAATGTTGCAGCGACCGCTCTGGCGCTGTTCGTGTGCGTGGCCGGGTCTCTGGCCCACGCACACGAGCCATTGCCGGGCGTCGGTGACCCACCGCCGCTAGCCGCTTACGGCGCCCTGCCCTCGCTGGAACTCGTTCAATTGTCGCCGTCGGGCCAACGTCTGGCGCTTATCACAGTCATCGGCGAGACCAGGGCCCTCGCCTTGGTCGACCTCGCGACCAATCATTCGATGGGTGGCGTCGGTGTTGGGGCGTCCAAGGTCCGTGACTTGCAATGGATCTCGAATGACAGGGTCCTCGTCACAACGTCGAGCACGGAGAGTCTGCCTGAGTTGGGCATTATCCGCCGCGAACTCTTCATTGGCCAGGTCTACGATCCGGCACGGAGGCGGGTCACCGGCTTGATCCGGGGCGATTCCGGACTTTTCCCGGCGTTGATGAGCGGCGTCGATGTCGCCCCGCCCGGCCCCCGGCCGGATGTTCTGGTGCGCGCTTTTTCGTTCACTGAGCCGGGGAAGATCAATCTCTATAGAATCGATGCCGAGACCGGCCGTATGCGCGAAGCCGAATCGATGGATCGGGATGTCGACGACTATGTGCTGGATCCGAACGGACGATCGCTTGCCCGCAGCGACTTTGACGACCGTACGAAGATCTGGAAACTGCTGCTGCGTGACGGTAGCGATTTTCAAGAGAACTGGCGGGTCACCGCGCCGCTGGATGCGCCTGCTATTATCGGTCTGGGCATGAGGGGTGAAAGCGTCATCGTCGCCGCCGATCGCCCGGATCTGAAGCGCAACGATCGCGAAGAAGCCGACTACTACGACGTCAATCTGGCGACGGGAGCCTGGCGCGCGGTCCGGTTCGAGTTCGATCCCACGGATCTGCTGTTCCACCCCGTGACTCGCAGGCTGATGGGCGCCACCCGGCTGGACGACGAAGGACGGCGCTATTCGTTTGCTGATGAGGACGCAGGCAACCTGTGGGCCAGCGTCGCGCAGACCTTTCCCGACGGCGCGCCGTCGCTGGTCAGTTGGAGCAATGACCTCAAGACTGCGATCGTGTTCACGAACGGCGCCAACGATTCCGGCACCTACCACCTCATCGACCTGACCGATAGCTCGACTTTGAGGGTTGGCGCAGCCTATTCGGCGGTTCCCGCCGATCAGGTGGCGCCGGTCACGCTGGTTGCCTATAAAGCCGCCGACGGGTTGGAAATTCGCGGCTATCTCACTGTTCCGGTCGGGCGGGAGGCCAAGAACCTGCCTCTGATCGTCCTCGCTCACGGCGGACCGGCGTCGCGCGATGTGCGCGAGTTCGATTGGTGGGCCCAGGCGCTCGCTTCGCGAGGGTATGCCGTCCTTCAGGCGAATTTCCGCGGGTCCACGGGCCGCGGCGAGGACTTTCTCGAAGCCGGTTACGGCGAGTGGGGACGCAAGATGCAGACCGATCTGTCTGACGGTGTCCGACATCTCGTCGAACAGGGCGTCGCGGATCCGGGGCGCGTCTGCATCGTCGGGGCAAGCTACGGCGGCTACGCAGCCCTCGCCGGACCAACCCTGGATCACGGAGTCTATCGTTGTGCCGTATCCGTCGCGGGAGTTTCCGACCTGCGAGGCATGGTCAACTATGCGGCGAGCCGAGGCGAGAGACGTGACAACGGGGCCGTTCGATACTGGAACCGGTTCATGGGCGGCGATGGTCCCGGGGACCGGTCACTGGACGCCCGATCGCCGGCGCGTCAGGCAGACAAGGCTGATGCGCCCATACTGCTGATCCACGGCCGCGACGACACCGTGGTTCCGATCGACCAAAGTCGGTCGATGGCGGGAGCCCTGCGTCGTGCAGGAAAGCCGGTCGAGCTTATCGAACTAAGCGGCGAGGACCACTGGCTATCGCGGGGCGAAACCCGAATACGGATGCTGACCGAGACCGTCCGGTTCCTCGAAACGAACAACCCGCCACACTAGGTTCTCGACGACAAACCTCTGTACGATTGGCGAACGGCGTGGACGCGGCTAAGCGATGACGATGGCCAGACCTGATCCAACCTTAGCCACCCAGCCCAAAACACCCGCGCTGGCGGTGCTGTTTCTGGTGGTGTTCATCAATCTGGTCGGGTTCGGGCTGGTGGTGCCGCTGCTGCCCTTCTTCGCCCAGAGCCTGAAGGCCGAGGCGTGGCAGATCACCCTGATGTTCTCGGCCTATTCGCTGGGCCAGTTCTTCGCCGAGCCGTTCTGGGGCCGGCTGTCGGACCGGATCGGACGCAAGCCCGTCCTGCTGATCACCCTGGCCGCGAACGCGATCGGCTACCTGGCCCTGGCCTTCGTGCCCAACATCTGGCTGGCAATCGCGGTTCG
>DASVTM010000447.1:0-6721 GCA_036387575.1 Brevundimonas sp. | reverse complement strand
CCCGGCGCGCCCCCGGTCGTCGACGTCCTCGTGTCTGAAGGCCACGTTCCATGGGCGGGCCATACCGGCCAGCACGCCATCCCCGAGGTCTATGACGCGATCAAGCAAGCGGGCATGACCCTGATCTTCGTGAACACCCGTTGGCAGTCGGAGTTCGTGTTCCAGAAGCTGTGGGAGATCAACGAAGATAATCTCCCCATCGGCCTGCACCACGGCTCGCTGGCGGCCGAGCAGCGCCGCAAGGTCGAGGCGGCGATGTCGCGCGGCGACCTGCGCGCCGTGGTCTGCACCTCGACGCTGGATCTGGGCATCGACTGGGGCGACGTCGATCTGGTGATCCAGCTTGCCGCGCCCAAGGGGGCAAGCCGTCTGGTCCAGCGCATCGGCCGCGCCAATCACCGTCTGGACGAGCCGTCGCGCGCCCTGATGGTCCCCGCCAGCCGTTTCGAGATGCTGGAGTGTCAGGCCGCCCGCGAAGCTGTGGCCGAAAACGCTTTCGACTGGGAGCCCCATCACATCGGCACCCTCGACACGCTCGCCCAACACATCATGGGCGTGGCGTGTTCCGAACCCTTCCAGCTCGACGCCCTGCATCAGGAAATCGCCAGCTGCGGCCCCTATGCCGACCTGCCCTACGAGCAGTTCGAGGAGGTCGTCGATTTCGTCGCCACCGGCGGATACGCCCTGCGCACCTACGATCGGTTTGCGAGGATCGTGAAGGATCGCGACGGCTTCTGGCGGGTGAGAAACGCCATCACCGCCCAGCGCCACCGCATGAACGTCGGGGCCATCGTCGCAGCCGCGACCCTGAACGTGCGAGTGGCTTCACGGCGAAGCGGGGCGGCGAAACAGCTGATCGGCGGGCGCAAGGTCGGCGAGGCCGAAGAGAGCTATTTCGAACAGATGTCGCCGGGGGACACCTTCGTCTTCGCTGGTCAGATATGGGCTTTCCAGGGCATCAACGGCATGGACGCCCTCGTTAGCCACTCGCAGGACTCCGATCCGAAAATCCCGTCCTGGGGCGGGTCGAAGTTTCCCATGTCCACGTCTTTGGCCGACCGTGTTCGGGCCCTTATCCAGAACCGCGACCACTGGCGCGTCCTGCCCAACGACGTGCAGGAATGGCTGGAGCTTCAGGAGGCGAAATCGGCCATCCCGCAGGCGGACTCGATGCTGATCGAGACATTCCAGCGCGGCAGTCGGCATTTCATGGTCGCTTATCCGTTCGAGGGCGGACTCGCCCACAACACCCTCGCCATGCTGCTGACGCGACGGCTGGATCGGGCGGGCGTCGGGCCGCTGGGCTTCGTCTGCACCGACTATTCGCTGGCCATCTGGTCGATCAAACCGATGACCTCGAAAGCCGACGGCGGCACGCTCGACTACGACGACCTGTTCCAGCCCGACATGCTGGGCGACGATCTGGAATCGTGGCTGGAGGAGAGCTTCATGATGAAGCGCACCTTCCGCAATTGCGCCCTGATCTCGGGCTTGATCGAGCGACGCCAGCCGGGTCAGGAAAAGACCGGGCGGCAGGTGACCTTTTCCACGGACCTGATCTACGACGTGCTGCGCCGCCACCAACCCGACCATTTGCTGCTGCGGACCGCGCGCGCCGATGCGGCGGCGGGCATGCTCGACGTGGCCCGGCTGGGTCAGCTTCTGAGCCGCATCGCGGGCCATATACTGACCAAGGCGCTGGAGCGGCCTTCACCGTTCTCGGTGCCGGTTCTGGTGGTGATCGGGCGCGAACGGGTCGGTGGCGGAGACGCGGCCGACATGATCCTGAGCGAGACCGCCGAGGCCCTGATCGCCGAGGTCATGGACGATGCGCCGCCAGAACTGCAAGGAGCGGCATGACGGCGCGGACGATGCTTGTCGAGGAATGGCGCATGACCCTCACACCCAAACGAAGCACGTGCGGCGGTCTGGCAGTGAGGATCGCCGGCGAACGCTGCGTGCTGCGCTGTTCCGGCGCGATGCATGTGGTCGAGCACGATGTCCTGATCGTCGCCGACCTGCATCTGGAAAAGGGCTCGGCCTTCGCCATGCGCGGTCAGATGCTGCCGCCATATGACAGCGCCGCCACCCTCGCCCGGCTCGAGGAAGAAGTTGCGACGGTGAACCCTGCGCGGGTCGTCCTGCTCGGCGACAGTTTCCACGACAGCCGCTCGATCCCGCGCATGGCCGAGACCGATCGCGAGACGCTGGAGCGGATGGCTTTCGGACGCGACTGGCTTTGGCTGGAAGGCAACCACGACCGCGAGGCCTTGGGCACGGACCTCGCCCGCCTGCCCGGCTCGGTCATAGACACCCTGTCGCTCGGCGCGCTGCGGCTGGTGCATGAGCCTCAGCCCGGCGACCAGCCCGGCGAGGTCGCAGGGCACCTGCATCCCTCAGCGCGAGTTGCGGCCTATGGTCGAGGCGTACGCAAGCCGTGCTTCGTCACGGACGGAAGCCGCATCATCCTGCCGGCGTTCGGCGCGTTTACCGGCGGTCTGAATGTGCGCGATCCAGTCATCGCCAGTCTGTTCGCCTCACCCCCGCTCGCGGCCGTGCCGGGGCGCGATCAGGTTCACGCCATCGCGTGGAGCAGTCTGGTCTAGTCGGGGCTGGTCTAGCTCTTCAGCCGCCAGCCCGAGCGGAACACCAGCCAGCAGCAGACGGCGAGCGCCAGGGTCAGCGCCAGACTCGACACCGCCCCGATCCAAAGGCTGCCCTCGGCGTGGCCGATGAAGCCATAACGGAAGCCGTCGATCAGATAGAAGAACGGGTTGAAGTGGCTGATCGCCGCGAACGGTCCGGGCAGGTTCTGCACCAGATAGAAGGTGCCGCTCAGGAAGGTCATCGGCATGATGACGAAATTCTGGACCGCTGCGAGTTGGTCGAACTTCTCGGACCACAGACCCGCCAGAACCCCCAGCATCCCCATCAGCAGGGAGGCGATCAAGCCGAAATAGAGGATGACCAGAATGTTGGTCACGCCCAGCCTGGCGAACGGCAGAACGCAAATAGCGGTCACCAGCCCGACGCAAATGCCGCGCGTGGCGGCGCCCAGAGAGAAGCCGATGGTCAGTTCCAGCGGGCTCAGCGGCGGCGTCAGGAAGTCGGTCGAGGTGCCCATGATCTTGGCCTGGATCAGGCTCGACGAGGCGTTGGCGAAAGCGTTGTTCAGGATCGCCATCATGATCAGGCCGGGCGCTACGAACTCAGCGAAAGGCGTCCCGTCGATGGGTGGCCGGGAGTCTTTCAAGGCCACCACAAAGACCAGCATATAGAGCAGGGTCGTAACGACAGGCGCCGCCACCGTCTGAGCCCCGACCTTCCAGAACCGCCGGACCTCACGCAGATACAGCGTCTGCACCCCCACCCAGTTGACGCCGTCATATCGACGCGGCGTAGGCAGTCCGGAAGGGCGAGTAGAAGCGAGATCGGTCATCCGCTGCAGATGCGGCGTCAGGGGGACGGATGCAAGGGGGAGGGAGGAGGCAGATAGGCAGTAGGCAGTAGGCAGTGCCGGTAGGGCTTTGGGGCTTGGCGCTTGGCCGCCGCGCGTCGCTCGGGTCCTGCCGCTCTTCTCCTGCCTACTGCCTACTGCCTACTGCCTTCTCCCTGTTCCTCCCCCACATAACGCCGATTCAACATCTGGATTCCTGTGGACGACTGATTCGCACATCTTGCGTCTGTTAAGGTCTCGTTTACGATTAGTGGTAGGTGACGGGTCCGGGAGGCTGGTCTGGTCACCATATGTTGAATCTTGATCCCCCCGGAGGGCGACATGACTGCAGGCTGGACTGAAGACCGCGTAGGCGCGCTGAAGAAGCTCTGGCTGGAAGGCCAGTCGGCCAGCCAGATCGCCAAACAACTCGGCGGCGGCGTCACTCGCAACGCCGTGATCGGCAAGGTGCACCGTCTCGGCCTGTCGGGCCGCGCGACGCCATCGCAACCCGCACGGACCACCACGACCACGACCTTCCGCGCCGCCAAGACCCGGACGACCCCGCCCAAGCAGGACTTCGGTCAACCGTCGGCGCCGCGTCGTGTCGAAGGTGAGCGGGTCCTGGCCATCGCGCCACGCGCGACTTCGCCAGTACCGCCGACCCCTCTGCCGGTCGTCGTCGAACAGCCCGGCACAGCGACCGTGCTGACGCTCGGCGCTCACATGTGCAAATGGCCGATCGGCGATCCCTCGTCGCGCGAGTTCAGCTTCTGCGGCCGTCGTTCCTCGGAAGGCGTCTACTGCATCGAACACGCCCGGGTCGCCTACCAGCCCCAGGTCAAGAAGAACGGCACGACCGAGCTCACCCGCTCGCTGCGTCGGTATATCTAGGGAGAGCGCTATCGCTCGCGACGCGGTCGCTCGCGGCTTGAGCGCAGCGGGTGATCGCGGCATCCGCGTCCGTGTGCTTACGAGTTGATCCGCCTCGGCGGACATACTGCCACCCCGCCTGACTCCCCAGTCGGCGGGTGATGGGGCGGGGCTGCGGTTATCCGGGTTGACGCAGCCCCGGCACCCTCTCTTCAGAGGGACGCCGGACCACCAAAATCTTACCGCATGGGTCGCCTCAGGCCGCAGTGGCGGCGCGGTCGGTGACGAACAGTGCGCGGGCGGCGTCGACTGTGCGGGCCTGACGCAGGTTTTCGCGCAACTCGGGCGAGCGCACAGCTCGGGACACGGCGGCCAACGCTCTCAGATGCTCGGCGCCATCACGCGGCGGAGCGAACAGGGCGAACAGCAGATCGACGGGGCGATCGTCGACCGAGCCGTAAGGTACGGGCGTATCCAGTCGCACGAATACGCCAAAAATTCTTTGCAGGCCTTCGATCCGGGCATGAGGCACGGCGACGCCGGAACCCAGTCCGGTCGAACCCAAGGCCTCGCGTTCCAACAGGGCGTCCATCACGCGCCCGGAGTCCAGACCCATGGCGTTGGCTGCGGCTTCGGCGACCACGTGAAGGGCCTGCCGCTTGGACGACGCGCCGCTGCGCAGAACGATACCGTCCTCCACCAGCAAATCACCGATATCCATGACCATCCCCGACTCGATACATCTGACCCGAATGGGGCGGGCGGGCTTTAGCCGCTCCGCCCCACCAAAGAAAGCCTTCAACTTGAACTGGTGTCAGGAACCCGCTGTCGCGTGTCCGTTGACGACGGGCGGAACTGCGCCGCTAAGACCCGACGTTCGCTCCGGGTCGATCCAGCCGACGTTGCCGTCCGGGCGGCGATAGACGACCGAAAGGCCGCCATGCGCTGCGTTCTTGAACAACACGATCGGATAGCCGGTCATGTCCAGCTCCAGAACCGCGCGTCCGACCGTGATGGTGCGGATCTCGGACTGGGTCTCGGCGATGACCATACCCACCGGCGGTGGATCACCCGAGGTCCCCGTATCGCCGAAGACATCGTCCTCGACATCATCAGGGTTGCGAAGGACGATGCTGCGGGCCACGGAGGCCGCCGCCATCTCGGTCTTCTCGGGCGACAGGCCCTTGGGACCGATGTGGTGATCCTTCAGCCGGCGCTTGTAGCGACGGACCCGCTTCTCGAGCTTGTCGAGACTGTCGGTGAAGGCCGAATGGGCGTCACCGCCCGTGCCGCTGGTGACGAGAGACTCGCCGGACGCCAGGCGGACCCAACAGTCCACCTTGAACCCGTAGCCATCCTTGGAGACTACAACTTCGGCATCCTGGCCGCCGCGTTCGAAATATTTTCCGACTCCATCTTCGAGTTCCTGGGAGATGCGCGAGCCTAACGCTTCGCCAACATCCACTTGCTTGCCGCTCACTTGGACTTGCATCCACATAGAACGCGACCGGTTCGATTTGGTGTCAATCGCGATCACCGTTTTGTGGTTACGCTTGCGTGATGTCTCAGGCGAATTTCAGCATCCGGCGACGCTGGACCGAGGACGGAATCCTCAAGGCTTCCCGATACTTGGCGACCGTACGGCGCGCGATATCGATGCCTGCCTCATTCAGAAGTTCGACGATGCGGTCGTCGGACAAAACGTCGCCATCACGGCCTTCGTGATCGATCATCGACTTGATCCGATGTCGGACAGCCTCGGCCGAATGCGCCGCGCCATCACCGGTGGCGTTGATCGAGGCGGTGAAGAAGAATTTCAGCTCGAAAACACCACGTGGGGTCGAGACGTATTTGTTCGAGGTGACCCGGCTGACCGTCGATTCATGCATGCCGATCGCGTCGGCGACGGTCTTCAAATTGAGCGGCCGCAGGAACTCGACACCGAATGCCAGGAACGCGTCTTGCTGGCGCACGATCTCGGAGCCGACCTTGAGGATGGTCTTGGCGCGCTGGTCCAGCGACTTGACCAGCCAGTTAGCCTGCGCAGCGCAATCGGCGACGAAAGCCTTCTCGGTCTCGGACCGCGCGCCGGCCGCGATCGTCGCATGGTAGCGCTTGTCGACCAGCAGTCGCGGCAGGGTGTCGGAGTTCAGCTCGATGCGCCAGCCGCCGGCCGGGTCGGGCCGTACGTGAACGTCGGGGATGACGGTCTGGGCCGTCTCGTGACCGAAGCCTGCGCCGGGACGCGGGGTCAGGCCCTTCAGCTCGGCGATCATCTCGGACATGTCTTCGGCGTCGACGCCGCAGACCTGGCGCAGGGCTGAAAGATCGCGCTTGGCCAGAAGCTCCAGATTGTCCAGCATCGCCGCCATGGCCGGATCGAAGCGGTTCCGCTCGATCAGCTGCAGCTTC
>DASVTM010000446.1:0-2503 GCA_036387575.1 Brevundimonas sp. | reverse complement strand
GACGCCATGCGACGCTTCTACCTCGACAACAAACGCATCTCGAACGCCCGCGCCAAGGCCGAACTCGGCTGGCGGCCTATGTACCCGACGTGGCGCGAGGGGCTGGAAGCGATTCGCCGGGCCTAGCCGAGAATGAGCCGGAGAATTCCACAAGCTGCCGTGAGGCCACCTAGAACAGCACTAGTCAGGAGGCCCTTTCGAAGGACGGGCGCCCACTTTCGCGTAGGAGCATCTGGACTTTCGTCCAGCGCTTTCGAGAAGACATACGACCAGTCAACGCCGATCCAGCCAAACACGACCTTGCCCATTGTCGAAGGCTCGATGCGGAAAATCTCACGTGTCGAACGTGGAAGTTGCCCCGCTCCGACCAACGTTGACCGACGGAGGTCGAGATAGAACGCCAAAAGGCCGCTCAACACTGACACTAAAACAGCCGCTGCGAAGAGAAGCGCAAAGAGCCAGCTCATATCGCTTAGAACGGTAAGATATTGCGCTGGCGGCTATAGGCCATGGTGCCGACGTTGGCGCCGAGGCGGAGGCCCACGCCCGTACGGACCGGAGCGAGCACGATACCGTCGGCGCGCTGGTAGTTCACGCCGACGCCGCCGATCAGATAGGCCGAGCCCTCGACACCGGGATAGCGGCGGTAAATGGCGTCGGGCGTGAACAGGCCATAGACGAGGGTGAAGACCCGGCTGGCGTTGCCGCCGACGTCCCAGCCGATCGAGATGCCTTGCCAGAAGACGTCCTGAGCCGTGCCGAGGTCCTTCATGTGCAGGGCGCCGCGTCCGTAGCGTAGACCCACTGCAGCGGCTCCAGCGGCTTCCTCGCCGGCGATGTAGCCGGTGGGGCGGTCGCCCTGATCGGCGAAAATGCGTTCGATCGCGCCGCCCATGGCCTCGGCGGCGATGCCGAGCTGGCGAGAACCGGCGGCGACCAGTTCATCGGACGTATAGGCGGGAGCGTTGGCGTCGGAGGCGATCGGATAGGCTGGATCGGTCCCCTGACGCTGCGAGGGGCCGGTGGCGCAGGCCCCCAGCGCAGAGGCGGCGGCGGCGGCGAAACCGGTCTGGATCAGGTGGCGGCGGTGCATGGCGAAGTCCCCGGCAGAAGGTCGCCCGTCAGGCGAGCGTTATCGCCAACCTCGCGGACTTTTGCGGCAGCCTTGCGGCGTCAGAGTTAACAGAACCTTGCCGCAGAGGAGGACAGGGGGCGGATCGGACCGGTCAGCTCCGCAGTTGACCGCCCACCTTCGCCGCTGCCGCCACGACCTTGGCCGACAGGGCTTCGATCTCGACCTCGGTCAGCGTCGCTTCGCGAGGCTGGATGACGATCTCGATCGCCACCGACTTCGAGCCTTCGGGCACGCCGGCGCCCCGATAGACGTCGAACACCCGGACGTCCTCAATCAGCGCCTTGTCCGCGCCGGCGATGGCGCGGACCAGATCGCCCGCCGCCTTGTCGTCCGAGACCACGAACGCGAAGTCGCGGGTCAGAGGCTGGAGCACCGACAGGTTGGCCGAGCCGCGCGTCTTGGCTTTCGCCTTGGGCTCGGGGACGCTGTCCAGAACGATCTCGAACGCCAGCATCGGGCCGTCTGCGTCCAGCGCCTTGAGCACGCGCGGGTGCAGGGCGCCGAACTCGGCGATGACGGTTTTGGGCCCGAGCTGCAGTCGGGCCGAACGACCGGGATGCCACCAGTCGCGGTTCTGGCCTTGGCTGAGCTGCATGGAGCCGACCGGCGCACCGATCTCCTCCAGCAGAGCCATGAGGTCGCCCTTGAGCTCGAACAGCGCGTCGTCGGCAGCATCTTTGCCGCTCCAGTGCCGCGCGGCATGGGGGGCGATGAGGCCGGCGATCACCGTGCGCTGATCCTTGGGACCATCGCCGAGATAGATCGGGCCGATCTCGAACAGGGCGGCGTCGGCGTGACCTCGCGCTGCGTTGCGCGCAGCGGCCTGGATCAGGTTCGGCAGGGCCGAGGGCCGCATGCAGTCCAGCTCGGACGCAATGGGGTTCTCGACCACCAGACGCTCATCGCCGCCACCGAACAGGGCTGCGGTCTTCTGGCTGGTGAAGGACCAGGTCACAGCCTCGGCGTAACCCATGGCCGCCAATGCCCGACGGGCGAGGCGGACGCGGGACTGACGCGGGTTCAGGACGCCCTTCGACGACGGGTTCTGGTTGGGCAGGGGCGTGTCGGGCAGGTGGTCGAAGCCGACGATGCGGGCGACCTCCTCGACCAGATCGGCTTTGCCCTCGACGTCGCGACGCCACGACGGCGGGGTCACGGTCCATGGCTCGGGTTGGCCTGCACCTCCGGCCACGACCTTGAAGCCGAGTTGGCCGAGGATGGTGCCGATGCGGTCGTCTTCGAGATCCATGCCCGACAGGCGCTTCACGTAGGCGGGGTCGAACGGGAAGGCCACGGGATCGGCCGGAACCTGCCCGACCAGTACGACCTCGGACGGTTCGCCGCCGCACAGGTCTAGGATCAGTCGGG
>DASVTM010000445.1:0-5049 GCA_036387575.1 Brevundimonas sp. | reverse complement strand
TTCGACAGTGTCCCCTGCAGCGCCAGACCCACGGCCAGCGACGCGGCGCCCAGAACCGCGATGATCGAGGTCGTCTGCACGCCCAGCCGCTGCAGCACGGCGATGAACCCGACCAGCAGCACCAGCACCCGCACCACCTGCACGGCGAAACTGAGCACCGTCGGGTCGTGGCGGAAGCCCTTGACCTTGCCCAGCGTCTTGCGCGTCCCCGCCGCCGCCCATTTCGCGGCGAACACGGTGATGACGAGGATCAGGATGGCGACGCTGGCGCTGATGGCGAAATCGCCCGCCATATCGGTCAGCTTGGCCACCATGGCGGCGTCCAGCGCGACGGCCTTCTGGCCTGCTGCGGCGGCGCTCGAGATGGATGTAGTCAGTGTGGACATGAAGCGGGGTCTAACGCCTCACCCTCAATTTGGAAGCCCGGAAGACTTCATTTTACGGGTCGGCCGGTGGAAAGCAGACATCGTGCCGGATGCGGAAGGCACGCCCGACCTTGAGTCTGCAGAGCGTGCTGATCAAGTCGTCGTGGACGGCGAATGCTCTACTCCGCCGACGATCCTGTGCAGTCGTCGGGGCGCGGAACGAGGTACTCGGGGTCCTCCGCGCCCGCGATCGTCACCCGCGTTCGCACGTCCAGGGGCTCCGGTGCATCCGCGTATTCGACATCCTGTTCAAACACGATCGTCGCCCATGATCCGGGCGGAGCGCTGAACACCAAGGTCGCTTCGAACGCCACCTCGCCCTCCGTCATCCAGTCCGTCAATGGACGGGCGGGAGCCGATGCCAGAACGCAGCCTTCGTGGCCCATCAGGTAGATCGGAAAGACGCCTTCCTGGAACAGGCCACCTTCGACGATCCCGGTGATGTGCAGCGGACTGCTTACGACCGCTCGGGGCGCGACATTGGTGAAGACCTTGATCATCGCGGCGTCATGCAGCACGAGATCGCCGCCTGCCACGAGGGCGAGCGCTTCCCGGGGTGTCTGCGTGGGCTCATCCTGAGGCTCGGCGCGGCCTGAGGCTGCGGCGCACCACACCGCGAGGGCGATCGTGGCGCCAGTTGGGATTCTCGGGCTGAAGAACATCGGTTTTCTATGGCATAGGTAGCGTAGTATTTGCCCTGAATTCGGACGGTCCGCCGCCCATTGACCTGAGACGTTCATCACTGAGTGATCCTGTCGGATCCAGGGTCCGCTTTGGGTGTCCCTCCCCCTGTCGTCATCCTCCGGCGAGCGTAGCGAGACCGGGGGGACCCAACGAATGCCGAGCCCCTAGACCACCTTCGCCACCCTGCCCCCGCCGCTCTCGATCGCGTCGAGCAGGTCCATGACGCTATCCAGCGTGTCCGCCTCCCGCGCCGGCTTGTCCCAGCGGATGCGCGATATCCTCGGAAACCGCATCGCCACGCCAGACTTGTGGCGCGGCGAGCGGTTCAGGCCTTCAAACGCGATCTCCAGCACCAGGCCGAAATCGCGCTCGGCCCGCACCGACCGCACCGGACCAAACCGTTCGATCGTGTAATCCCGGACGAATTTGTCGAGCAGTTTCAGCTCGTCGTCGGTGAATCCGAAATAGGCCTTGCCGACCGGCGTCAGCGGCCCTTCCTCGGTCCAGACGCCGAAGGTGAAGTCGGAATAGAAGCTCGAGCGTTTGCCGTGGCCGCGCTGGGCGTACATCATCACCGCGTCGATGGTGTGCGGATCGCGCTTCCACTTGAACCACGGCCCCTTGGGACGCCCGGCGACATAGGCCGAATCCCAGCGCTTCAGCATCAGCCCCTCGGCCGCCGCCCCCACCGGCGGATCGGCGCGCAGGGTCCCGAGGCCTTCCCAGCTGTCGTACTCCACCAAGGGCGACAGGTGCAGCCGGTCACCCTCATGGCCCGCGACCAGCGTCTCCAGCCGCGTCCGCCGTTCCCGCAACGACAGCGTCCGTAGGTCCTCGCCGTTCTCGGCCATCACGTCATAGGCGATCACCGCCGCCGGGTAGGTCGCCATCATCTTCGCATCGACGGTCTTGCGGTTCAGCCGCTGCTGCAGGTCTCCGAACGGCGCGACCACGCCGTCTCTCCACACCAGCAACTCCCCGTCGATCGCGCCCTCGAACGTCAGCCCGGCCATGACGTCGGGAAACGCGCCCGAAATCTCGTCGCCAGTGCGGGAATAAAGCTTGGCGACGCCCGCCTCGCGCACTGCCTGCACCCGGATGCCATCCCACTTCCATTCGGCGGCATAGTCGGCGGGGCTCAGCTTGGGGAAATCGACGGCCTCATCGATGGCGACCGACAGCATGACCGGTCGGAACCGCCCCGGCGCATCGGGGCTCGGTCGCTCTGCCCGCCCCTCCAGCCAGGCGAACAGGTCGGCATAGGGCGGCGCGACCGCGTGCCAGACCTCCTCGATGTCCGAAGCGTCCACGGCGTCGAGCACGGTTGCCGTCTCGCCACCCTCAGGATCGGGCGGCTCCATGATCGAGGCGGGCCGGATCATCGCCGCCGCCGTCTTGGCCAGCCGTGCAGACATGCCGACGCGCAAGGCCCCGGTCACCAGCTTGAGCAGCGCCCACCGCCCCTTGGGCGCCAAGGCATCCAGCCAGCCCTCGATCAGCCCCTGAACCTCGGTGCGCTTAGCGATGGCCAATGCATCCACCACCTCGCTCAGCTCAGGCTCCCGGTTGGGCCGCCGCTCGGGATTGCCCGGCCAGATCAGGGCGACGGTCTCCGCGAGATCGCCGACGTAATCGTAGGACCAGCCGAACAGCACCGAATCCACCCGCGCCTCGACCGCCCGTCGGATCATCGCCGGCTTGGCCGCATCGAAGCTCAGGTCGCCGGTCAACGCTGCCAGCGCCCAGCCCCTGTCCGGATCGGGCGTCGCCTTCAGATAGTCGCGCAGCAACACCAACTTCGCATTGCGCGATGAGGTCAGGGACAGACGATCCAGAAGTTCGGCGAAGGCGCGCAAGGGCGAGAGTTCCACGGACGCCGAGGGGCGCGACCGCATGCCAACGACTGTGGCCTGCATTCGTTTCGGATCAGTCCCTCGAGCCTGTCATTGGTCCTCAAACGGATGGGCCTTCGCCTCCGCGATGAAGCTGTGAAACCCGTCCAGCAGGCCGGGGATCGGCGCATTCGGGCCGGACTGGGCGCCGGACTGGGCCGTTTGAACCGACTGGTCGTATTTCAGGTCATCGAGCCGCCACCGTCCATCCTCTTTTACCAGATTGAAGGTTCGGTTCAGGCGGACGTTCGGCTGGGTGAAGGCCAGGATCAGCGACACGTCGGCCCGGTCGGACCCGTGCTGGGTCGTGACCACGTCCTCCAGCTTCAAGGAGCCCCACTCCTCAAACTCGACCAGCGGATGACCCTCGGGATAGCCGATGTAGCCTGCCGGCGTCAGAGCCTTGGCCTCAGCGAACAGGGCCGCTGTCCGCGCCGAGCTGACCGCCTCCAGATCCCAGTCATTCTCGGGAACCGCCTCGCCGGTCCCTCCGGACTCCACGCCGTAGAGCGACAGGACAAAGGCCGCCGCGGCGGGATCGACAGCGGCCTGCTCCGTCACAGGCCGAGCCCCTTCTCCAATCGTGGCCGCCAACAACGGAGCTGAACACGCCGCCACGGCCAGGGCTGCCGCCGCTATCCCAATAACCCGCATGAAAGACCTCCGTAACGGAGCCCGCCGCCCCGATCAGAACGACGTTACCGCAAGCCGTCGCTTTTCCCAGCTCGTTGCTTTGGCGGGACTGGGAGCGGACGCGCTGAGCGGCGGAGACGGGTGGGAAGCGGACAGTTGAGGTTTGACATTGAGGGGGGCTTCGTCACGGTCGCGTTCTGGCCTGCTGCGGCCAGGCTTTATCGAGTCGCACATGAAAATCCCTGGCCTGGCGGTTACCTTCCTGGCGGCAATCCTCGCTTCGGCTTGCACCGCTAACGCCGACGCCCAGCCCCAAGCGAACGCCACGCAAGCCCAAGGCGCGCCTTATGTGCTGAAAGGCACCCAGGTCTGGACGGTGCCCAACCCTGTGTCAGCGCGTAACTATGAGGTCTTTGTCAGCCTGCCTGCCAGCTACGAGACCAGCCCCGAACGCCGCTATCCAGTCCTTTATGTAACCGACGCCGACTATGCCTTTCCCATCATTCGCCAGATCGCTCGCCGGGTGAACCTTGAGGGACCAGTGATTGAAGAGTTCATCCTGGTCGGCCTTTCCTATTCGCAGGGCGACAGCGCCACGGTGAGTCGCAATCGCGATTACACGCCGACAGCAAACGGACCAGCGCGCTCCAGTTCCATGCTCCATGGCGAAGGCCCGGCCTACCAGACCTACCTCAAGCAGCAGGCGATCCCTTTCATCGAAAATCGGTTTCGCGCCCATCCCGCCCGCCGTGTGCTGCTAGGCCATTCGTACGGCGGACTGCTCGGCGCCCAGATACTCTTCACCGATCCCACGCTGTTCCAGGGCTATGTGCTGGGCAGCCCGTCGTTCTGGTTCGACGCGCGCCACATCATGACGATGGAAGCGAGGTACGCACGCACGCACAGCGACCTCCGAGCCGATGTATTCATGTATATCGGCGAATACGAAACTCCTGGCCCCAGTCGGCGCAATCCCAACATCGACATGGTGGGAGACGTGCGATCGATGGAGCGGATTTTGAAGTCGCGTGGCTACGCAAACCTTCAGGTCCATTCGGTGGTTCTCACCGACGAAGACCACCTCACCGTCGCTCCGGTCGGGTTCACTCGGGCCTTGATGGCCGTGTTACCCGCTGAGCGCCAACAGCGTTGATCCAAAGAGACTCCGTGCGCCGCAGAGCGCACTCCCGCAATGTCCGCAACGGGTCGAGAAGGGCCACAATGAAGAGCGCGAAAGCGGACCTGCAGACCGCTTGAGGCCCCACAAAGACGCATGGATGAAGCCCGCACGAAAACGCCCCGGAGGTTTCCCTCCGGGGCGTCAAGCTTAGCGGATCGTCTGATCAGTCAGGCAAGTTGAACCGGGTCGTATACTGGACACGTCCCCCGACAGCGACGCCGTCTACAGAACGAGG
>DASVTM010000444.1:0-4926 GCA_036387575.1 Brevundimonas sp. | reverse complement strand
CCCGTCAGGGGTCACGGCGATGGGGACGATGTGTTTTTCCATTACAGCCGAACAACCCCGCTTTTGCCGGGGTTCCACTGTCAGCGCCCGGTTCCTAGTCGGCTTTGACGACCTGCCCCGGGGCGCGGCGCGCATGGGTCTTCTGTTCGAAGGCGTAGCCGAGAGACAGGATCTTTGCGTCATCCCACTTGCCGCCGATGAAGCTGAGTCCGACTGGCATGCCGCGATCGAAGCCCATCGGCACTGTCAGGTGCGGATAGCCGGCGACGGCGGCGATGGTGCTGGTCGAACCCTCGGCGTCGTCTTCGTCGTCGCGGGCGTTGGTCCAGGCGCGCGAGGTGGTGGGGGCGATCAGGGCGACGACGGTGTTGTCGGCCATCATCTTGTCGATGCCTTCGGGTCCGGCGAGGCGGAACGAGGTCTCGCGGGCGTCGAGGTATTCCTGGGTGGTCAGGTCGCCCTTGGTCTCGGCCAATTCGAACAGTTCCTGGCCGAACAGGACGGTCTCGGCGGGGGTCGCGGCATTGAAGGCGATGACGTCGGCGAGCGTGCGGGTCTTGACCTGCGTCGCATCGGTGGTGGCCAGATAGGCGTTGAGGTCGGCCTTGAGCTCGTACATCAGCACCTTGAACGACTCCCCGCCGATGGTGCGCATGTCGGGACCGGTGTCGATGTCTACGAGGACGGCGCCGGCATCGCGCAGGACCTGAAGGTTCTGCTCGAACACCGCCATCGTCGGCGCGGAATAGCCCTTGGCGTAGCGCAGAACGCCGATGCGGGCGCCGTTCAGCGAGTTCGCGTCGAGCGCCGCGCGATAGTCGGTCTTGCGGGTGTCGGCCTCGGCGGTGGCGACGTCTTCGGGGTCCGATCCAGCGATAGCGGTGAGGACGATTGCGGCGTCCTCGACGGTCGTGGCGATAGGTCCGGCGGTGTCCTGTGAGTGGCTGATAGGCACGATATGGGTTCGGCTGACCAGACCCACGGTCGGCTTGAACCCGACGACGCCGTTGACCGAAGCGGGACAGGTGATCGAGCCGTTGGTCTCGGTGCCGATGGCGACGGGCGCCAGACCAACAGCGACGGCGACCGCGCTACCCGAGGAAGAACCGCAGGCGGTTCGCGTCGGGTCGTACGGATTGGGTGTCAGGCCCCCGACCGCGCTCCAACCGCTGATCGAGTTCGACGAGCGGATGTTGGCCCATTCCGACAGGTTGGTCTTGCCGATGACGATGGCCCCGGCATGCCGCAGTCTAGAGACCAGCGGCGCATCGCGGCCGGAAGCGTTGTTGGCCAACGCCAGCGATCCCGCCGTGGTCGGCATGTCGGCCGTCTCGATATTATCCTTCAGCAAGATGGGCGTGCCGACCAGCCCGCTGGAGTCGTCGACGTCCGGGCCGGGAAACTGCGGCGACGCGGCATAACGGATGACCGCATGGAAGGGGTCCTCACCTGATCGCGGCATGATCGCGAACCGCTCTGCGCAGACCTCGATGTTCGGGTTGGCGCCTACAACGCAGACGGACGTATTGGCGCCGACGTTGTTGCCAACCATGGTCCAGATACAGGGCACGGACTGGCCCTCGCGCCACCCCTGCCCCGACAAAAGACGAACCGCGCCGGCCCGCTCGGTCGGAGACAGGGTCTCGAGGGCCTGACACCGATGCTCGTCCGCCGGCGGCAGTGAAACCTGGACGGCGGCGGTGACCGGCGTTCGGCCTATCGCCGTCAGGGCCACCGCCGCCAGAATACCGGTTCCGGCCCTGACGAGACGGGACGCATGGAAGGTCGAAGGCATCGGAGGTTGTCCCGGACGTCGTGCGAGGAAGGAAGCGTGACTTTGAGTGGGGATCGGGCCGAAACACAAGAGCCACCCGCTCGCCTACTCCGCAGGTGGTCGCGAGCCGATCGTGCGGTCGAAGAAGTCGAGGTAGGTGCGCCATTGCTGGAGTTTTCGCTCGTTGCCCTGCACGCCGTGACGCTGGCCCGGATAGACCATCAGCTCGAACGGGATGCTCCTGGCCTGCAACGCGTCCATGACCCGGGTGGTGTTCTCGAACACGACGTTGTCGTCGGCCATGCCGTGCATCAGCAGCAACCGACCGGTCAGATTGTCGAGGCGGTTCAGCACGTCGGTCCCGGCATAGCCGTCGGGGTTGGCCCGAGGCGTCGACATGAAGCGTTCGGTGTAGTGGGTGTCGTACAGCGACCAGTTGGTCGGCGAGCCCCCGGCGGCTGCGGCGGCGAGGCCCATCTTCGGCTCGGTCAGCATGTTCAGGCTCATGAACCCGCCATAGCTCCAGCCCATCGCCGCGATCTTCGACGCATCGACGTAAGGCAACGTTCTCAGATAGTTGGCCGCCAACACCTGATCCTCGGTCTCGACCGTTCCCATGTGCAGATACTGCGCGGAACGGAAGGCGGCGGAGCGGTCGCCCTCCCCCCGGTTGTCGAGGCGGAAAACAATGTAGCCGGCCTCAGTCAGCAGTTGATTGGTGATCGGCTGCCACGACTTCTGCACGCCTGCACCGGTCGAGGGACCGCCGTAGACCTGCATCACGACGGGATATTTCTTCGACGGATCGAAACCCGGCGGCGTGGTTAAGCGCCAGACCAGCGTCTGGCCATGGCTCTGAAGCGTGCCGAATTCTGGCGTCCGCAGGCGCGAGACATAGGGATAGAAGGGGTGGCCGGCGTCGAGCTTGTTCTCCTCGATCCAGCGCACAAACGTTGCGTCGGCGCTGTAGAGACCGGAGCGCGGAGGCGTCGCCGGATCGGAATAGTTACCGACATAGGCTGTGGCGGTCCGGTTCATCGACACACCCCACCAGCCGCCCGCCGGTGTGATCTCGACCGGCGTCATGGCGCGGCGCAGGCTGGCGCGGAACAGCTGCTGTTCGACCGGCAGTTCCTTGCGGTCGCGCATCGAGGCGGTGAAAAAGACATCGCCGGTCGCCTCGTTGACGCCGTTCAGACCCTTGACCGGATAGAGGCCCGAGGTGATCGCGCGAACCTTCCGGCCGTTGCGATCGTACAGATACAGATGCCGCCAGCCGGTCGATTCATCCGACCAGATGAAACCGCCGTCCTCAAGCGGATGGAAGTCGCTGGTCAGGTCGACCCATGTCTTGCTGGTCTGGGTGACGAGCACGCGCGAGGCGCCGGTCGCCGGATCGACGGCCAGCAGGTCGAGCGTCTGCTGGTCGCGCTGCTGGCGCTGGACGTAGAGGGTCTTGCCGTCGGCCGACCAGTCGACACGACCCAGATAGATGTCGGTATTGGTCCCCAGATCGACCTTGATCCGCTGACCCGTCGTGACGTCGTGGACATAGAGATCGACCACCGCATTGGGGCGGCCCGCGCGGGGATAACGCTGCTCCACCACCGTCGAGCCCGTGGCGTTGATGTCGAGGCGCGGGACGATATCGACGCCGCTTTCGTCGGTGCGCTGGAGAGCGATGTAGTGTTCGTCGGGGCTCCACCAGTAGCCGGTGTCGCGGTCCATCTCCTCCTGGGCGATGAACTCGGCGGTGGCCCATGTGATCAGGCCGTCGCCGTCGGTAGTGACGGGAGTTACGGCGTTGGTCGCCAGATCCTGGATGACCAGATCCTGATCCCGGACATAGGAGACATACGTCCCCTTGGGACTGACCTTGGCGTCGATCTCGTCGCCCGGCGTGTTGGTCAGGCGCTTCACGCTCTGATCGGCTCGGCTGGACAGATAGATGTCGCCTTCCAGCGGGGCGAGGATGTAGCGCCCTTGCGTATCCCAGCTGTATTCGACCACGCCGCGTTGAGAGATGCGCATCCGCTCGCGCCGGGCCTTCTCAGCCTCGGACAGTTCGCCCGCATCGGGGACCAGAGCGCGGGCGTCGATCAGCTTGAATGGCTCGCCGGCGCCGGTCGGGGCGGCCCACAGGTCGAGCACCGAAACGTCGTCGGTCCGCGCTCTCAGGAACGCGACCAACGCGCCGTCGGGCGACAGGCTGACACCCTGAGCCACCGGACCACCAAGGCTGGGGTTCGCGAACGCGCGCTCTGGCGTCAGGATGGCAGGATCGGCTGCGGGAGGGGCTGCCGTCTGGGCGAAAGCGGAACCGGCGACGGCCATGAGCAACGTCGAAGCAAGAAGAACTGTACGCATGGCATGGGACTAACCATGGATTCTATCCGCGTCACCGAGATTTTTTCGGTCGCTAGTGCAGGATGCGGCGCCTGCGATCCTTTCGCACGCGCGTCTGACCGCCTAAACAGCAGGCAATGACCGACGCTCTCCTGACCGCCTCGCCCCCCACGCCACCCACGCCGAGCCCGTTCCACGGGTTGAAGGTGCTGTGGGTCAAGCACTGGACCGACAGCCTGTTCTCGTTCGCCGTTGAACGGCCCGAGGACTTCCGCTTCCGCTCCGGCGAGTTCGTGATGATCGGTTTGCCGGGGGCAGACGGTGGTAAGCCCGTCATGCGCGCCTATTCGATCGCCAGCCCGGCCTGGGCCGAGGAGATCGAGTTCTTCTCGATCAAGGTCGACGACGGTCCGCTGACCTCGTGGCTGCAGAAGATCGTCGCCGGCGACACGGTGCTGATGGGCAAGAAGCCGACCGGGACGCTGGTGCTGGACGCCCTGACCGGCGGCGAGCGGCTGTGGCTGATCGGGACCGGCACGGGGTTGGCGCCGTGGTTGTCGGTGGCCCGGGACCCGGAGACCTATTCGCGCTTTGGGCAGGTCGTAGTCTGCCACACGGTGCGCAACGTCGCCGACCTCGCCTACCGCGACTTCCTTACCCACGGCATCCACGAGGACCCGCTGATCGGCGACGAGGCCAAGGCCCAGCTGACCTATTATCCGACCGTAACCCGCGAGCGGTTCGAGACACCCGGACGCATCACCGACCGGATCAAGTCAGGCGATTTGTTCGCCGACCTCGGCCTT
>DASVTM010000443.1:0-3052 GCA_036387575.1 Brevundimonas sp. | reverse complement strand
TTTCCGCTGCTGGTGGCGACGATTGTGGCGTGTGGGATGGAGGAAGAAGCCGACACGTTCGCGCGCGACAGTAGATCGAAACCGCCATCGAGCGATACGGCGGCCGCGCGGGTGGCATTCGCTGTAGCCTGAGCCTTCACGATATCCGGTGCGCCACCGCCTAGCCCGCCGGGACCGGAATAGATGATGTCATTTCCGTCGCCGCCGCGGATCGTATCGGCGCCGCCGCCGCCGCGGATCGAATTGGCGCTCCCATCTCCGGTTAGGGAGTCGTCAAACGCAGTGCCGCGCACATTCTCGAACGAGGCCAGGCTGTCGGAGCCAGCGCCGCCCGTCGCCAGTCCTGTCGCCAAGTTGACGGCCACGCCGCTTGCTGCCCCGAGGTAGTCGGCCAGATCGATGCCTGCTCCACCGTCCAGCGCGTCATTGCCGGACCCGCCGACCAGGATGTCGTCACCGTCACCGCCGGAAATCTGATCGGCGCCGGTGCCCCCAGCCAGGGTATCGTTCCCGCCCAGGCCGTAGATGACGTCGTTGCCGCCCGCGCCCGACAGGGTATCCGCGAAGCCGGTGCCGTTCATGGTGTCGTTGGTCGTGTCGCCGGCCACATTCAGACCGCCGGTCGGGGCGGCCGCGATGGTCTGGTCGGCGAAGGCGAGGAACTCGACGTTGGTGACCGTTGTGCTTTGGGGGTTGCCGGTTGCGTTGATGGTTCCGATCTGTCCGTTCCAGGTAATCGTGTAACTTGAGCGCACGCCAGGGAGGACGGCGGTGTCGACGCCGAGGCCGCCGTCGATGACGTCAGCGCCTAAGCCGCCGCCGTACAGGCGGTTGTCGGCAGAATTGCCGAAGATGCGATCGGATCCCGCGCCACCGATCGCGTTCTCGATAACGGCGCCCAAGGCAATGGCGACATTGCCTATCATGCCGCCAACGCTCGAAAACGCGCCTTGGCGAAGGTCGATCGTCGCGGCCTGGTTGTAGCCTGAGAAGTCGAGGGTGTCTGTGCCGCCAGCGTCCCAGATGGCGAAGATCAGACTGGTTGAGGCCGAGGTCGCGCTGAACCAGGCCCGGTCCGCATTGGAGTTGAACCCGTAGACCGTATCGCCGGTCCGCGTGGTCATGTTGGCTCCATACAGGCGCTGCGCGGCTGCGATATCGTCCAGTAGGGGCACGGCGGAATACTGGTTCGCGCCGGTACCGTTGACGCGATAGTTGCCGCCGGTGTTGGTCTCGCTGAAGTAACTCATCACCGTGTACTGGCGGGAATCTTCGTAATAAGTGGCGTCTGAGCCGTATGTGATGGTGACCCCTTCGTCCGCATTATAGGCCGCAGGGTGGCTCATGCCGATCGCGTGGCCAATCTCGTGGGTCAGGGTGTGCTGCCCGTAGTTCAGCAGGCCCGGCGAGACGTTATTGCCTGAGTAGTTCACCCAGACATCACCAGAGGCCGAGGTCGCAGTTCGACTGCCGGGCAGATAAGCGAACGCGGCGGCTCCAGTTTGCCCAGACGCGTAGTCACCAAACAGCATTGTCGCGCTGTCGGAGTAGCCGCTGCCGTCGGCGATCCGGGTGAAGGTGATGTTGGCTACGTCTGACCACGCTTGAAGCGCAGCTAACGTGGCAGTGATCTGGACATCGGTAAATCGCGTAAAACCGGTGGTATCAGCGGGCATGGTCGACGGGGCTGTGCTGCGAAAGGCGAAGGTCACGCTTGCAGCCGTGCCCAGCCCCGTAGCCCAGCTCTGGTTGGTGCGGGTGATTTGCTCGCCTGCGCCAGTGACCGTCAGCGATGGCTTGCCATTCGTTGTTGAACCGCCCCGGTCATCGCCGTTCAGGAACGCCAGTGGGCCGAAGTCCGACCCGTCGAAGTTCGCATGAAAGCTGCCGCACCCGGGGCAGGGCGACGAGAAGCTGCCTTCGCTGAACTGAACGCTGGTCGCCGACCCTCCGCTTGTGAACCCTGCATCATCGGACAGCGTGGACAAGGTGGGCATGATGGACCTGATGTAGAACTGACTGTTTCACCACCGTAACGAGGCCTTCGCGAAGGGCAAGCGTCAGGGTAGTGCGGGGTTCTAACCGGCCGGCAGTTAAACAATGAGAACAGAGGTCGCGCGAGACGGTGGTTCGGGCCCCAGATCGTCGTGCGAGAAGCGCTATTCCTCGGAGCCTGTCCGCCACAAACTGCGCACCAAGGGCTCAACGAGATACTGAAGAGCGGTTCGCTTCCGCAGTAGAACAACAACCTCGACAGGCATGCCCGGGCGGATATGCCGGGCCGAGGCGCCCAGTTTTTCCAGCTCCAAAGGTGGTATGATCACTTCCACGCGATAGTGGCTCTGGCCGGTTTTTTCGTCCGTGAAGCTGTCGGGAGAAATACGACTGACGGTGCCCCGCAAAATCGGTGTCGAGCGATCACGCAGCCCGGGAAATTTGACCTCCGTCGACAGCCCGAGCCTGAGATTATCGACGTCGTTGGGGTTGACGGAGGCGACGATCACCTGGGTAGCATTGTCTGGCACGACGTCCATCAGAACCTGTCCCGAAGCGATGACGCCGCCGACGGTGAAGGCCGTCAGTCCTACGATCTGACCGGAGGCGGGTGCGCGGATTTGAGACAGCGCGATCTGGCTACGTAACTCCGACAGTTTCGGGCGCAGTTCGTTCAACGATACCTCGGCCTGACGCAGTTGATCGGCGACATCTTCGTTCATCTTGGTCGAGACACCCAGCATCTCCAGGCGGGTCTGGCCGACGGCCTCGCCTGTACTGGCAACCTGTGCGCGCAGGGAGCCGAGATCGCCGTCGAGGGCTGCGGCAGTCCGTTCAAGCGCTCGCACACGGTTCTCGGGCGCGAATCCGCGGGCGGCAAGACTCCTCATGCCGGCCAGTTCTTCCTCGATCAGGCGCCGTTGCTCGACGTTGGATGCGATCTGACGCTCAAGACCCGTTCTTTGCTGATCGAGCTGTCCGATGCGCTGACCCAAGACGCCGGTCTCAGTCGATCGACCACTTCGCCGGGCCGCGAACTGCAAGCGTTGAAGTCGCA
>DASVTM010000442.1:0-7142 GCA_036387575.1 Brevundimonas sp. | reverse complement strand
ATCAGGGCGAGGGCGTCATCCTCCACCTTCATCCCCTCCTTGCCTGCGATGCGAGACAGATGCTCCACCAGTATCTCGGGCTCGACGCGGCGCAGATCGAAGCGCTGGCAACGGCTCAGGATCGTCACCGGCACCTTGCGGATTTCGGTGGTGGCGAAGATGAATTTGGCGTGCGGCGGCGGCTCTTCCAGCGTCTTCAGCAGGGCGTTGAAGGCCTGATTGGACAGCATGTGCACTTCGTCCAGCACATACACCTTGTAGCGGGCCTCGACCGGACCATACCGAACCGACTCGAGGATATCGCGGATGTCGCCGACACCGGTGTGGCTGGCGGCGTCCATCTCCATGACGTCCATATGTTGGCCGGCCATGATCGCAGCGTCGTGACGGCCATGGGCGGTCAGGGCCAGTGACGGCCTGTCGATGACATCGGTCTCGTTGTTCAGGGCGCGGGCCAGCAGTCGGGCCGTCGTGGTCTTGCCGACTCCTCGCACGCCAGTGAGCATGAAGGCGTGGGCGATCCGGCCGGTGGCGAAGGCGTTGGTCAGGGTGCGAACCATCGCCTCCTGACCGATCAGGTCCTCGAACGTGCGTGGCCGATATTTGCGCGCGAGGACCTTATAGGCTTCGCCGTCTCCCTCGACGGGGACGGGGGCACTGACCGGGATTGGTGCAAGGTCACGAGGCGGCGAGGCCGCTGCGGACGGGGGCGCTACCGGTGCAGCGGCAGGCGCGCCGAACATGTCGTCGGTGTTGTCATCGCGCTCGGGGAGGTCTTCTTCCCACGGCGGACCATCAAGACTCGGATCGACATCGCTCATGCGACCGTCTTACCGCGAGTAAGACGGTCGATGCGACTCCGCTTTGGCTTAAGGCGTCAGATCGCGGGGCAGTTGGCCGCCATTGTCCACGATCTTTTGCAGCACCTGTTTGTGCAGCCAGATGTTCATGCTCGCACTGTCGGACTTGTCGCCCGTGTAGCCCAGCTCGTCAGCCAGCTCCTTACGCTCAGTGAGCGAGCTCTCCAGACCGACCAGCTTCATCAGATCGACGATCGAGGTGCGCCAGTTGAGCTTCTCGTCACGCACGCTGTTCTTGAAGTCGAGGATACCCGCAACGTCCACCGGCTCGGCGGCCACGGTCGCAGTCGGCGCGGCAGCGGACGGCATGGGAGCTGCCGTTGGAGTTGGGATCGGCGCGGGAGTGGGCTTTGGAGCCTGCGTCGCTGTCGGTGTCGCGGGTGCGTCCTTCTTGTGAAAGATGCCGCCGAAAATCTTGCCGAGAATGCTCATGAGGTTCGCTCCTGCCGTTGAACGACAGGAGCGATCACGGAGCGCTACGGTTCCCGCCAAGACCCGGGAACAGCGGCTAGCCTTCGCCTTTCGGGAAATCCGCGCCCTCGGTGACCTCTGCCCAGGCGTCGAAATCCTTGGCGAGCATCTGGATCTTGCCACGCCCACCCTGAAGGGCGGCCTTGCCGAGCAGCAGGCGAAGCGGCGGCTTATCGGCCTCGACGGCCTGGATGATGGCGGCGGCGGCGCGTTTGGGATCGCCAGGCTGGGCGCCGGAATAGCCTCTGATCTCGCCTTTACGCTTGCCTGCTGTGTCGGTGTAATCGGCGATTGGATTTTTCGCCTCGTTGGCGGAGCGGCCGGCCCAGTCCGTGCGGAAGCCGGACGGCTCCACGATCAGCACCTTGATGCCGAGAGGCTCGAGCTCGCCGGACAATGCCTCGGACAGGCCTTCGACCGCGAATTTCGTCGCGTTGTAGTAGCCCACCGATGGAAAGGCCCTGAGACCTCCGACCGATGAGATATTGACGATCATCCCGGCCTTGCGCGCCCGCATCCCGGGCAACGCCAAGGTCGTCATCCGGCTCAGACCCCAGAAATTGATCTCGAACATCTGCCGAACCTCGTCCTGTTCGGATTCCTCGACGGCCGCGAAATAGCCGATGCCTGCGTTGTTAACGAGGACGTCGATATGGCCGAACCGGGCCTCCGCCGCTTTAATCGCTGCACTGGCCTGAGCGTCGTCGGTAACGTCGAGTTTCAGGGCCAGAACCCGATCGCCGCCCGCCTCTGCCAGATCGGCGACATCGTCCGGATTGCGTGCAGTGGCGACCACGCGATAGCCCTTGGCGATGAGCGCCGTCGCCAGCTCACGACCGAAACCGGTCGAACAACCGGTGATGAACCAGACGGGGGTATCGGTATTGGCCATAGGGAGTCTCCTGATCGGGAGACTTCAGTTGGGTTGCTGCGCCCGAGAGTTCAACGCGCGCCACAGCGTCACGCCGGACATTCTTCGCCTCAGTAGGCGTTGACGCGCTTCAGCAGCATCGGGAAGGTGCGCAGGATAAGAAGCAGGTCGCTGCGGAAGGACCAGCTGGCGGCGTAGTGGACGTCGGCGTCGATCCGGCGGGCCATGCAGTCGATGTCGTGGATTTCGCCGCGCAGACCCTGAACCTGGGCAAAGCCCGTCAGGCCGGGGCGGACCGCGAACCGGTCGACATAGCGCGGCAGCAGGGCGCCGTAGTGTGCGTCATGGGCCAAGGCGTGAGGGCGCGGCCCCACGACGGACATGTCGCCTAGAAGGATATTGAAAAGCTGTGGCAGTTCATCAAGACTCGTTTCGCGCAGGAAGCCGCCGACGCGGGTGACGCGCTTGTCGTTCTTGCTGGCGTGTTTGATGACGTCACCATCTTCGGTCACCGTCATGGTGCGGAACTTCATGATCCTGAACACCTTGCCGCCCTGGCCTGTGCGGCGCTGACGGAACAGGACGGGACCGGGAGATTCGATAGCGACGGCGATGGCGATAGCAATCAGAGCTGGGGCCAAAACCATCAGCGCGCCCAGAGCGCAGATCATATCGAAGAGACGTTTCAGGATCATCGAGAGCCGGCGGCGCGCCGTCAAATCGCGCGAAACAGAAACATCCGCCACGGCCCGGCTCGAGCGCAGATTGGTCGCCCAACTGTCGAACATGCCCTGATCTCCTCTGACGAACGCGAAATGCAGTTACCCTAAAGTTAAGCCCGGTCAAATGCTGCACTGCAAGGTAAATTCCCCGATAGAAGAAAGGAACAACGATATGTGATTGATGCGCAACCAGAACATCTAACCAAGTTGCGGAAATTTCTATCGTTTTTGAACCCACTGTCCCAATCTTGAGACAGGTGTGAAACAATCGCGGCGCAGCATGAGAGCTTAACAGGAGGAACCCTCTGCTTAACCACACATTTTCCGGATGTCTAAAGGTGGGAGGCGCAGGATGGTCGTCGAACAGGGAGTGGTTCAAATGCGTGCGTCCGGCGAAAAACTCTTCAATTCCGTAGGCGCCGTCCCGGCCCGATCGGTGTCCCGGCCTGCGCGTATTTCGCTAACCTCTCCGCTTTTCGCCTATGCTGGCGCTGCTGCGGGATCGGTCGCCGTGTGGTTTGGGGTCTTCAAGATGATTTTCGGCTGATCAAGTCTCCGGTCAGCCTCTCAAGCGTGGGCTACTGAGCGTGGAGTGCGCTAGTATCCTGGATGGACCCGATTTCAGAGCGCCTGCGTCTGCGACACCCGCAGAAGATTGATCTCTCCCTCGACCGGATGCGCACGCTTTGCGCGGTGCTCGGCAATCCACAGGACCACCTTCCGCCCGTCGTCCATGTGGCGGGCACCAACGGCAAGGGCTCTACGGTCGCCTTTATCCGGGCGATGGCCGAGGCGGCTGGCCTTCGTGTTCACGCCTATACCTCCCCCCACCTCGTCAGGTTCAATGAGCGCATCCGCCTCGCCGGACGGCTGATCGAGGATGCGCCGCTCAACCGAATCCTGGACCGGATCGAAGCCGTACGTGGCGTCGAAGCGACTGTGTTCGAAAGCACGACAGCCGCCGCCTTCGTCGCCATGGCAGAGACGCCCGCAGATCTCGCCATCGTCGAGGTCGGCCTGGGCGGGTCACTGGACGCGACCAACATCATCGAACGGCCGCTGCTCAGCGTCATCGCTCCCGTCGATCTGGACCATGCCGAGTTTCTGGGGACCTCGATCACAGGCATCGCCGGCGAGAAGGCGGGCATCCTGAAAGCCGGCGCCCGGGGCATCGTGGCGCGTCAGTCGGAAGAGGCCATGGCGGTGATCGAGGCCGTGGCCGCCTCGGCGTTGAACGGGCGAACGCCTTCGCCCCTGACAGTCATGGGCGTGGATTTCGACGCCTGGGCCGAGCGTGGCGGCATGGTGTTTCAGGATCAGGAACGGTTCCTCGACCTGCCCGCGCCGGCTCTGGCCGGAGCGCATCAAATCGATAACGCCGGACTGGCTGTTGCGGCGGCTCTTGAGCTCGACCTGCCTGAGGCTGCGATCGCAGAGGGCCTGCGCACGGTCGTCTGGCCCGCTCGTATGCAGCGCCTGTCGACCGGGCCTTACGGCGAGCGCGCCAAGGCTGCAGACGCTGAGCTATGGCTCGATGGCGGGCATAACCCTCATGCCGCGCGCGCTTTGGCCGACGCCATCGCCGCCCGTCAGGCCAAGGCTCCTCTACCGCTCGCGCTGATTGTCGGCATGCTCGGCAACAAGGACGCGGCCGGCTTTTTCGAGGCTCTGAAAGACTCTGGTGCCCACGTCTTCACCGTCGCCTTTGAAGGCGCTGCTGCTGAACCCGAAGCCTTGGCTGCCGTTGCGCGCGGTCACGGCCTGGGCGCGCAGCCCGCCCCCTCGGTCGAGGCTGCGCTGGATCGCGCACTCAGGCTCGGCGCCGGACGGGTGGTGATCTGCGGGTCGCTTTATTTAGCAGGCGAGGTTCTCGGCGCGGCGCCGGAAACCTGGCCGGTCTGACAGCCGGACAGGAAAACGCCCGACGGTCGCAAGGACCACCGGGCGTCTGAACTCAGCAGGTGTCGAAGACTTACGCGTCGGCCTTGATGCCGCTTTCGGCCAGCCATTCGACGATCTTGCCTTTGGGCATGGCGCCGACCTTCAACGAGGACAGTTGACCGTCGCGGAACAGCATCAGCGTCGGGATGCCCTTCACGCCGAGCTTCGATGGGGTCATCGGGCTGTCGTCGATGTTGACCTTGGCGATCTTGACCTGGCCGCCGAGCTCATCGGCGATCTGTTCCAGCGCCGGGCCGATCTGTTTGCACGGCCCGCACCATTCGGCCCAGAAGTCCACGAGCACCGGGATGCTGGATTTCAGGACGTCGGCGTCAAAGCTTTCGTCGGTCACTTTTACAGTCGCCATGAGAGGCTCCTTGAGGCGCTAAGGCTCGTTGCCTGAGCGCGGATTGATGTCATCGACCGAGGGATGGCCGTTGGTGCAGATGTGGGGTGATTCCCGACGAGTTCAACGGCTGTTCGCCGATCTCGTAGCCGTCAGCGCCTCGTCCATCATCTCTGAAGGAACGCCCATCAGCCGTGGCCCGTCGGTCCAGACCAGCGCAGCCTCGACCGCGCGATCCGGATAGAGCCGCTTCAGGACAGCGACATAGACCGCCAACTGCAGGACATAGGCCGGGTCGGCGCCTTCGATGTTCTCGGGAGCCGGGCGGTTGGACTTGTAGTCCACGACCAGCACGCGTTCAGGCGTAATCACCAGCCGGTCGATGCGGCCAGAAATCGAGACGCCGTTCAGTCCGGGCGCAGACCCGGTCAGGGCGACCTCAGCCCGGGAACCGGCGCCGAACACAGGCGCGAACCGATCGTCATTCAGAACCCCGAAGGCGGCTGTGATCATCTCGGCGCGCTGGTCGTCGTCGAGGCCCCGCTCGCGCGCCAGCATCCGAACAGCGGCGTCGGGACGGTCGACGGCGTCGATCTCGGGCAGCCGCTCCAGCAACCGGTGGATCAGGTCGCCGCGCCGGAACCGGCCAAGCCCGCCGGTCGCAGCCAGCGGCGACGGCGCAGGAATGCGCAGGGTCTCATCCATCTTCGACGGCGCCGACAGACGCGCGCCGGGTTCCGCCGGTGGGACGGTCCGCGCCCAGTCGGGAACAGCTGTTGTCTCAGTGGTGGACGCCACGGCTAGCGGAACCGATCCCGGATCGATGCCGAACCGCAGCACGCCTTCGATCGCTCCGATGGTGATCTCGCTCACGCTATCGGGCCGGGCTTCAGCCAGCCGCCCGAAGGTTTCGGCGATCACGCTCCACCAGCTCTTTTCTTCGAAACCGGTATCGGGGCGCTTCACGGCGCGGCCCATGACGATCAAGCGATCGCGGGCGCGGGTCAGGGCCACGTAAAGCAGCCGAAGGGTTTCCGCGTCAGTGCGATCGACGCGAGCCTGACGCGCCTGACCCGAGGCCTCGCAGTCGTCACCGGCGCGGCCCGGACACATCAGCCAGCCCTCTCCAGCCTGCGGATCGTTGGCGTTTAGTAAAGCCGGCATCAGGGTCGGTCCCTGTGGCTTGGCGCGCGAGGTGGTGTCCGGCAGGATGACTACCGGCGCCTCCAGCCCCTTCGCGCCATGGACGGTCATGACGCGGACCTCGTTGCGCGCCCCTTCCATCTCGCGCTTGACCTCGACGTCGGCGGCTTCGAGCAGGGACAGACAGGTCTCCAGATCGGTCCCGCCACGTTCTTCCGCCGCCAGCACCTGAGCCAGCGTCTCGTCGATGGCTTCTTCCGCCTCGCGTCCCAGCCGAGCCAGAATGCGGCCACGACCTGACAGTCCCGTTGCATCCACGCGATTCAGAACGCCCGAGAAGAAGGCGAACGGATCGCGTGACCGGTCGTCCAGCGCCGCCTGCAGCAGATCGCGTGCACGAGCCCACTCCGGCTGTTCGTGAGCCCGCCGACGCAGTTCGGCCCAGAGCTTCCGCCCGCCTCGCGCTTCGGTGTCCGCCAGAGGGTAGAGGCTATGCGCATCGCCGAAATCGGTGACGTCGCACAGGGGGCTGCGCAGGATCTCGGCCAAGGACAGGTCGTCGTCGGGATAAAGCACGAACCTCCCCAGCGCGATCAGGTCGTCGAAGACGATATGGCTGGAAAGCTTGAGTCGGTCGGCCCCGGCGACCGGCACGCCCTCGGTCTTCAGTGCACGGATGATCTCCTCGAACGTCGCGTCACGGCGGCGGACGAGGACGAGGAAGTCACCGTAGCGGGCAGGACGAAGGGTCGGGCCGTCGGCGCCGCGCGCGTGGACGGCGACGCCGC
>DASVTM010000441.1:0-1749 GCA_036387575.1 Brevundimonas sp. | reverse complement strand
TCCCGCCGAATGCACCTCCATGGCCGAGGTCCGTCAGGGCGTCGACGCTCTGGACCGCGCGCTGGTCGCCCTACTGGCCGAACGCCAGCGCTACATGGACGCCGCTGCCCGCATCAAGCCCGACCGTGACGCCGTTCACGACGACGCCCGCATCGAGGACGTGGTCGCCAAGGTTCTGGTCTCCGCCGAACAGCACCACCTGTCGCCCACGATCGCCGAACCCGTCTGGCGCCTGCTGATCGACCGCAGCATCGCCTATGAGTTTTCGGTCTACGACCGGACGCGCAGCTAGCCCCTCAAACTCCTGAGCATCAGCTCGTGCCGCCAGGCCGCAACGTCGCTCAGGGCGATGTCGAGCGCGGTCTTGACCCGGTCGAGCGCGGGAGCGGCCAAAGCGTTGTCGCTCACCTCGGCCGAGGCGCAGACGTCGGCGAGTTCGCCCGCTCCGATCCCCGCCGCTGCGCCACGGATCGTGTGGACGGCGTCACGCCAGCCGTGGTCCTTGGGCTCCAGCATGGCCGACCACATGGCCGCCTGTTCGGTGAACAGGCCGAGGACCTCTTCGGAGATTGCATCGTCTCCGCCGGTCATCCGATCCAGCACCGAAAAATCGACCGCGCCCGAGAGGTCCCGCCTCGACATCAGGCGGCCTCGCCGGGGTGTTTGGCCAGCCGGGCGTTCCTGGCCGACCAGACGAAATAGATCACCAGACCAATCGCGTTCCAGATCAGGAAGCCGCCCTGTGTGATGGGCTTGAGGCTGAGGAAGAAGACGATGCAGCCGATCACGGTGATCGCGGCGACCAGCGGCCACAGCGGAACCCTGAACAAGCGTTTGCGGCCCGGCTCGCGCAGTCGAAGCACCACGAGGCAGACCCCCACGGCGCAGAAGGCCGCCAAGGTCCCGGCATTGGCCAGCGACGCCAGTTCATCCAGCGGCAGCAGACCGGCAAGGATGGCGACGATGACGGCGGTGAAAATGGTCACCACCGCCGGCACGCCGCGCGAGGAAATCTTCGCCAGACGGGCCGGCAGCAGACCATCACGAGCCATGCCGAGGAAAATGCGGCTCTGACCGAACAGGAAAGCCAGCAACACGGTCGGCAAGGCCACCACGGCCGAGGCGCCGATCCATTTGGCCGCCGCGCCCTGCCCGAGCTCCCGCAGGATCAGGGCCAGGGGCTCGGGACTTGCGGCGAAGCTGGCGGTCGGTCGGGCGCCGATCGCCGCTGCGGCGACGATCATGTACAGCGCCGTGCAGATCAACATCGAGCCGACGATGCCGATGGCCAGATCGCGCTCGGGGCGCTTGGATTCCTCGGCCGCCGTCGAGATGGCGTCGAAGCCATAGAAGGCGAAGAAGATGATGGCCGCCGCCGCCATGACCCCCGTCTTCACGAACGGCGCGCCGAAGCCGTTGGGCATGAAAGGGTGGAAGTTAGAGGCGTTGAACGCCGGCAGCGCGATGGCCACGAACACGATCAAGGCGACGATCTTGATCACCACCAGCACGACGTTGAGGTTGGCGCTCTCACGCGTGCCCAGCAGCAGCAGGCCGGCGACGACGGCGATGACGAAGACCGCCGGGAGATTGATGATCCCGCCCGCATGCGGACCGACCGACAGGGCGTGCGGCAGGGCGAGGCTGATCCCGCCGATATCCAGACCGTTCAGGAAACCGACCGCATAGCCCGACCAACCCACGGCCACGGCCGAAACGACCAGCGAATATTCGAGGATCAGGCTCCAG
>DASVTM010000440.1:0-3339 GCA_036387575.1 Brevundimonas sp. | reverse complement strand
GTGCACAAGCTGCCTGATACGTTTGGTTAACCAAACCTCGACAGGATTCCGCGACGCAGCCTAGATTCCAGACTTCGTCGAATCGCCCAGCCCTTGCCGATCTTCGGTAAGCGCAAGCATTTCAGTCCGGGAGAGCGCCTTGCGGGGCAGTGAGCGCCGCATTCAGGGACAAGGCCGCAGATCGTCCGATCTGGGCGCCGGACAAGGCGCCAGCCGGATGCGAGTACTGATGCTCGCCCTGACGCTCGTCATCGCCGCCTATGTGCTCCTGATCTCGCGCCAGACGGCAAAGCCCGAACAGGAGGCCGAAGCCCTGCGCGTGGTCACCCTGCAGCAGGAAGCCAGACTTTTCGCCGCTGAAACAGCCGGAAGGATCGACGTGGCCAACACCGCGCTGATCGTCGCCGCAAACGCCCTCTCGCGCGCCACCAACCGCCCCCTGGACGCAGCCGAGGCCGCTCGCGCCGCTGCGCCGGGGATCGGGTTCGCCGTCCTGTCCTCGAAGGGCGCAGTGCAGGCCGTCAGTGGAGCCCCCGCGGAAAGTTTCATCGAAGGCCAGACACGGACCGCAGGAGCGTTCTCCGCCCTTCGTCTGGACGCTGGCCGTCGAGCCTTGCTGACGGGCAAGACGGTGGGAACGATGCGTGTAGTCGCTCGCATCCCGCTGCCGACGCGCACTCGCGCCCGGGCAAACCAGACACTGTTTCTTTCTACGCCCGCCGATGGCGTAGCTGCGGCGCAATCAGGAACCGCGCCCCCCCGCTTCGACCACGCGGTCCTGAAGGCCGCGGCCGGCCCGGTCTGGGCGAGGGTGGACGGCGGCGAGACCGTCAGCCTCGTCGCAGCCCCTGTAGGGTCGACGGGCCTGCTGGCTGTTGCGGTCAGCCCTGAAGAGGCGGGCGGCGGGCTGCTCGGCGACCTTTGGGTTCTGGCTGCGCCCATAGGGCTGGGTTTGCTGGTCGGCTTGCTGATGATTGCCCAGGGTTGGCGTCAAAGGCGGGTGGGCAAGGAATGGGCGGAGAGCGAACATCGCTTCCGCGTCGCCGTAGAGGCTGCGCGCTGCGGCGTTTGGGAATGGGATCTCGCCGCTGAGGAAGTCACCCTGTCCGACTATATGGCGACGCTCCTCGGCCTGTCCGACGGCGGTGTCGTCCCGGCGTCGACCGTGCTGGATCGGGTTCATCCGAAATATCGGGAGCTGGTGGAACACGCCCTGCGGCAGGCTGCAGCTTTCGGTGCGTTCGAGACGACCTTCCCCGTCACCGGCGCGAACAATACCGTTCGCTGGATCGACGCCCGGGGTCAGGCACGCGGCGAACGCGATGAAGTCGGCTTCACCAACATTCTGGGGGTCGCGCTCGATATTACCGAGGCGCGGCGCGCCAAGGCGCAGGCCCAGGCTGCAGAGGGTCGTCTGCGTGACGGCATCGAGAGCGTATCCGACGCCTTCTCGCTGTTCGACCGCCATGGCCGACTGATCCTTTGCAACCAGGCCTTTTCAGATGCTTTCGGTCTGGCCCCCGAGGCGGTGCGCAGGGGCGCGATGAAGGACGAACTCAATCGCATCGCCGCCTTGTCGATAAGGACCGATCATCCGTCCACGGATCTCGGTGCGGGAATGCGTGAGGTGGAGATGCACGACGGCCGCTGGTTGCGGCTTGCGGAACGTTACACATCCGATGGCGGCACCGTCGTCACCGCGACCGACCTGACTCTGATCAAGCGTCAGGAAGCGGAGACGCAGCGGGCAGCGGACTCACTGCGCCTGATGGTCGACCAACTGGAGTCGAGCCAGGAAAAGTTGAGCCTGCTGGCGCGAAAATACGAGATCGCCATGACCCGGGCCGAGGCCGCCAACCAGGCCAAGTCCGAGTTCCTGGCCAATATGTCCCACGAGCTGCGCACCCCGCTGAACGCTATCAACGGCTTCTCTGAAATCATGGCCGGCGAGATGTTCGGGCCGGTCGGCGACGCCCGCTACAAGGGGTATGCCGCCGACATCCTTCAATCGGGCCAGCATTTGCTGAGCCTCATCAATGACATTCTCGACATGGCCAAGATCGAGGCGGGCAAGATGACGCTTCACTACGAGAAGGTGTCGCTGAAAGAGGTCTGCGAGGACGCCATCCGCCTGATGCGCGGCAAGGCTGAGGAATCGGGACTGGTGCTGGTGCTGGAAGCAGATGGACTGCCTGACATCGACGCCGATCAGCGAGGTATGAAGCAGGTCATGCTCAACCTGATTTCGAACGCCGTGAAATTCACGCCCGAAGGCGGCGCGATCACCGTTTCCGTCTCCAAACATGGTCCCGGACGTCAGAGAGTCGCCGTCGCCGATACCGGCATCGGCATCGCCGCCGAGGACCTGGGGCGTCTCGCCCGCCCGTTCGAGCAGGTTGAAGGCCAACATTCCAAAACCACCCAGGGCACAGGGCTGGGCCTCGCCCTGACCAAGTCGCTGATCGAAATGCATCGGGGCTTGATGTCTATCGACAGCGAACCCGGCGCCGGCACTGTGGTGAGCTTCGAGGTTCCAGAGCATCGGCCGGTAGAGGCAGAGCCCCACCGTCGTGAGGCCCGGGCCGCCTGATTATGGGTTCGGCCGGGGTTCGTTCGGTCCCGATCTTGCCTGGTCAGACCTACCGCGGCCGCCATCTCCGCCGCCTTTACCGCGACGGTTGAAAATGACGCTCAGAGACTGGCGGTCCTTGGGGTCAAGCGTCGCCAGCAGGGCGATGGTGTCGCGCTCCAGTCGGGTTCGGCCACGAATTTCGGCGGCGCGTGACTGGTCAAGCAGGGTGCTGATGACGACCGGGTCGAAGCTCTCCGCCTTGCTGAGTTCGATGGCTTGACGTCGGGCGTTGCGAGATTGCTCGAAGTCAGGCTTCGCCGCCATCGCCGAGGCCCTGAATGAGATGCGAACCCGGTCTTGCACGGCGGGATCCATGTCCCTGACGATCTCGTGGAAGGATGCCTCTCGCCCCGGAGCCTGAGAGGCCTGAATCTTGTCTTCGGTCTTGGTTTTGGCGACCCAGACCGTCACGCCCCCGGCGACTGCAAACAGATTCAAGGCGACTGATATGGCCAGGGCCACCTTCAGCGTGCGAGGCGAGTCCAGAAGGGTCAACCCAGCACCTCGGTATCGTCCACGCCGGCCAAACTGGATTGGTAGAGGACTGCGTCGGTCTGATCGTCAGCGGTCAGGTGCGGTGTCAGCGTTACACCGGCGATCACCCCGGCGCAGGCCGCAGCCGCCCAGCCGGCGCCGAACCACAGCACCAGCCGATCCCAGAACAAGCGCGCCTTTCGCGGAGTCAGGCCGGCGGCGATCGCCGAGGC
>DASVTM010000439.1:0-4560 GCA_036387575.1 Brevundimonas sp. | reverse complement strand
TAGGCCGAGTTGCCGTCGCCGGTGGACGACTCGGTGCGAATGCCCGGGATGTTACGGATAATATCGGCCAGCGACCGGGCGCCGAGCGCCTGAATCTCGTTCTGCCTCAAGGCGCTGGTCGAGGTCGCACTATCCAGCCTGTCGCGTCCCCGCGCGACGCCGGTGGAGAAAACCGCCTCGGTATTCGCGGTAACCGGAGGTCGGGTGGTCGGGATTTGCGTCTGCGTCTGGACCACTTCACCGGCTTCGGGCTTGTTTTCCGCCTCGGCTGCCTTCGCCGAGCTGAACGCTGACACCAGGACAACCGGTGCAAACGCCAACAGCAATGATTTCATCTTCATGGTTTCCCCCCGGATTACGAACCGTGTCCAACTTACATTGGCCAAGAAGTATAATTGCAGATTAACTCTACCCGGGCCCGTCAGAACTCAGACCAACTTAAGTACTACGTATAAATACTTAAGACCCTTGAGAGGTGCTCGAAGCGTGCTCCCGCTCTTGTGACGTCAGTGGGCATCGAGGGTGTTGTGACCACGGGGCGGCCACTCGGGAATCGTTGCGCCTGTGATCTGAACAATTGCATCCGGCGCGCCCGGATTCGGATCGGCAAATGAGGGTTCTCGAGCCGGTTCTTTTCGCGGAGCCGCCCCCGGCTGTGGAGCGACTTCAGGCCGAGGCTCCACGGCGGCCACCTAGGAGCCAGCCGGGCGGTGACGATGACCTCGGGCTGAGCGCCCTGGTCACGAGGACCTCCGCAGAATGACCTGGCGGCGGGTCCATCCCGTCAACGTGCAATACCGGAAGGCGGAAACCTCGACCCCGCAGACCATTCATCAGGACGCCGTGGCCGCAACCGGACTGGCCACCTACCCGTTAAGCGACGAACCCCAACGTGATCATCCAGCGCCGGATCTTCTCATAGCCGCCGTTTACGCTGCGTGCCGCCATCAACTCGCATTGGTCTCGATGCCGTTCCAGGCTGCAACAAAATTCCGGGCGGCAAAGGCTGTTTCGGCGGCGGTGCGGCCCGGCTTGTAGAGCGAAGACCCGATGCCGAATCCAGACGCTCCGGCGTCGCGCCATTCGCCCAGCGAGGCAGGATTGGCGCCACCGACTGCATAGACCCGCGTCGTTCGGGGCAGGACGGCGCGAACGGCGCGCAGCCCCGCAGGACCGGCGAGCTCGGCGGGAAACAGCTTGAGGACGTCAGCGCCGGCGCCGAGAGCGGCGAAGGCTTCTGAAGGCGTGAAGAAACCGGGCATCGACAGCAGGCCAGCCGCCTTGGCCGCGCGAATGACATCGACGTCGGTGTTGGGAGAGATCACCACCTGACTGCCCGCATCGGCGACGGCACGCACTGCATCGGCCGTCAGGACGGTGCCCGCCCCTACCACCGCTCGCCCGTCTAGCGCGTCCCGCAGCCTGCGGACGCTGACCAGCGGGTCGGGCGAGTTGAGCGGGACTTCGAGGCAACGGAACCCGGCGGCGACGAGGGCCTCGCCGATTTCGACGGCTTCGTCGGGTTGAAGACCTCGGAGAATGGCCACGAGCGGGAGCGCGTCGAGTTCAGACAGCAGGGCGTCGATCATTGGGCAGCACTCCATATTCGCCACAGGCCAGTAGCCGTCGCGGCCTGGCCATCCGCGACAACGATCCGGGTGAAGCCGCCGGCGTCCATCGCCAGACGATAGCGTTCGGCAAGCGCCGGCGCGCCGACGATGACCACACGCGCGTCACGGGCAAGAGAAGATTGCGCCGCGATCTCGGCCCCGATGAGCAGGCCTGAGAGATAGTCAGCCGCCTCACCATCTGAAAGCCTGCCGGACAGACGCTGGACGCGAACCGAAAACAGGGCGGCGGTGAGGGCGTGGTCCGCAAGACTGCGCCTCACCCCTTCGAGGAAAGCCGCTTCGTCACGGCCAGCGTCGCCAAGCCCGGCTCCGATTACCGTGGCCCCCTTGATCGCGGCGAACAACTCGCCGGTGACGAAGGTCCGGAAAGCCGCGATCCTGCCGTCCTCGATCTTGATCCATTTGCTGTGCGTTCCTGGCGCGAGGACGAGCCCGTCCTCACCGGGGCCGAAAAGACCCATCGCCTGGGTTTCCTCTCCGCGCATCACATCCGACAGGCCCCCTTCATCGAAGACGGCGACGCCGGGTATGATAGCGACGTTCCTCGCACCTTCAGGCCGGACAAGGGCAGCGCCGAGATCGGCCAGTGAGGCGGGACAAGGGGCGTAGGCGGTCTCAAGCCACCTGCCCCGCGCACCGGCCATCCCGCACACGATGACGGGCGCCTCCTGTTCGATCCATGCCCCCGCGACGGCAGCCAGCACGTCTGGAAACTGGTCTGGCGTCAAGCTAGCGGCGCCGCGCGGGTCGCTTCGGCTTTCGAGCACCGCGCCGCTCGCGTCGATCCGCATCACCCGCAGGTTGCTGGTGCCCCAGTCGACGCCGATAAGGGCCGTGTCGCCTGACGCGGTCGAACTCACATCACCACCAGATCGTATAGACGGCGATCAGGAAGAGGATCACGCCCACAGCCGCGATGTTGAACCCGATCGAGGTCTTGTAGCTGACGCCATCCAGCCGGATTTGCATCGTTCCCGGCTTGGGGGGGACCAGCAGGGAGACGACGATCGCCGCGATCACGGCGACGACGAAGACGAGGCCGACACGGTTCATGAACGGCAGGGTGAAGACGCCCGCCTTGTCGAGCCAGAAGAGGATACCCGAGAGGGCGACACCGCCGATGGCCGCAGTCAGGGCGCCCGCTTCGGACGCTCGCTTCCAGAACAGGCCCAGGATGAAGATGACCACGATGGAGGGGGTGAAGAAGCCGGTGAAATCCTGAATGAACTGGAAGGCCTGGCTGAAGCCGCCCAGCAGCGGGCGGGCCACGAGAACGCCGATGATCATGGCGACGACGGCGGCGATCCGGCCGACGAGGACCAGATGCTGCTCGCTCATACCTTTGCGGGCCTTGGCGTAGAGATCGAGCGTGAAGATGGTCGAGATCGAGTTCACCTTGGACGCCAGGGAGGCGACGATCGCCGCAATCAGGGCCGCGAACACGAGACCCTTCAGGCCGACGGGCAGCAGGTTCATCATCGTGGGATAGGCTTGGTCAGGCTTGGCAAGACCCGGCGCCAGCACGAGGGCCGCGAGGCCTGGCAGGACGATGATGACCGGCATCAGCAGCTTCAGATAGGCGGCGAACGCGATACCCTTCTGGGCCTCGCCGATCGATTTGGCGGCCAGCGCCCGCTGGATGATGTACTGGTTGAAACCCCAATAGCTGATGTTCATGACCCACAACCCGCCCAGCAGGACGGCGATCCCCGGCAGTTCTTTGTAGTGCGGATTGTCCTTCGACAGGATCATGTCGAACTTCTCAGGGAACTCGGTCATCAGGGTTGTGAAGCCCGCAATCGGGCCCGCGCCGTCGCCGATGTTGGACAGGGCGATGAAGCCGATGATCAGGCCGCCGGCGACCAGCAGGGCGACTTGCACGATGTCGGTTAGGGCTACGGCCTTGAGCCCGCCCCACAGCTGATACAGCAGGGCGAATGCGCCGATCGCCAGAATGGCGTAGTTCTGGTCGAGCCCGGTCACGGTCATAACCGCGATGGAGCCAAGCCAGAGAATTGAAGTGACGTTGACGAAGACGTAGAGCAGCAGCCAGAACACGGCCATGACGTTACGGATGGTTGGGCCGTAACGCTGCTGCAGGAACTGCGGCATGGTGACGATGTCGTTGCGCAGGAAGATGGGCAGGAAGAACTTGCCCACGATCAACAGCGTCAGCGCGGCCATCCATTCGTAGGAAGCGATGGCCAGACCGATGCGGAAACCGGACCCCGACATGCCGATGATCTGTTCGGCCGAGATGTTGGCGGCGATCAAGGAGGCGCCGATGGCCCACCAGGGAAGGTTCTTGGAGGCGAGGAAATAGTCGGTAGAGGTCTTCCTGGCCCCGCCCCGGTCTCGTGAAACCCACTGCGCCAGACCAAAGATGCAGACGCCATAGATGGCGAGAATGACGAGATCGATGGTCGCAAGCGTCATGAGGAGCCTCCCGGAGCTCGGCCCTTTGCGGGCTCGGCCAAAACCGTAGGCGACGCGTCATCAAGTCGCAATCTGTTTTTATATGTGCGCTAACATTTTACGGGCGATAACGACGGATACGTAGGAACCCTGCTTTCGGTGGATGGGCGGGCTCGCTATTCTTGAGTTTCGGCGTGGAAGGAATCGAATGGGCGATCAGGACGACGAGCGAAAATATCGCGCCCCGGCGCTCGAGAAGGGTCTCGACGTCCTCGAGCTCCTGTCTGCGGAAGGCGAAGCCATGACGCCGTCCCAGATGTCGATCACTCTTGGACGATCCGTGAGCGAACTGTTCCGGATGATCCAGGTGTTGGAGTTTCGGGGCTATATCGAACAGTCCTCGGATGGCTACCGGCTCACCAACCGGTTGTTCAGCCTCGGGATGACCCAGGCGCCTATCAAGTCTCTGGTCGACGTCGCTATGCCGGCGATGCGGGATCTGACCTTCGCCACA
>DASVTM010000438.1:0-3777 GCA_036387575.1 Brevundimonas sp. | reverse complement strand
TCGTACTCATTCGTGCTGGATGCGGCGACCGCCACCCCTCCGATGGCGGAGTAACCCAGCGATTCGACCTCGGTCTTGACCTGGCGAACGCCGACATTGCCTCGGAACGGCACACCAAACAGGGACGTGTCCCAGTCGGCCTGTACCCAGTAACCGGTGTCCGTTTCCGTGACCTCACGCCAGCTGGCGAGAGAGGCGGTGCTTTCCAGACCCAGCAGGCGGAAATCGCCGCCCGGTACGCCGGTGTTGCAGTTGCAATCCCATTTGAACAGCGTGCGGAGCGCTTCCAGATCGGGGATGATCCATGAGGTGGCCGAACCTGCCGGCAGGTCGAGGTTGCGACCGAAACCCGTCAAAAGCTGGGTTACCGACGCCATGGACGTTCCGGCAGGCAGGGCCGGGGCGTCGTTGACGCCGTTCAGTCGCGAGAAGCCTGTGCCGTTGGAGCTGTATTCCTTGCGGCTGGCGCCGGCCTTGAACGTGAAGACTTCCGAGGCGTCCCACTCGAACGCACCTTCAGCCGTGGTGATGATGTTGGTCTGGTAGCTGGAGCTCAGACGCAACTCCGACCGGGGCTGGGCGGCAGCCGGTCCGGTGAAACCCCAGGCGTTGGGATTGGCGACGTCGAAGCCGTAGTTGATCAGCGGCAGGTCACGGTTCTCGCGGAAATCCCAGCTGTAGCCGGCCACGTTCTGCCGATCGATGATGGCGTTGACCTGTAGCGGGTTGGCGAACTCCGACTTCGAGCGACCGATCGCGCCGGAGAACCGGAAGCTGTCGGTGAATTTCTGCTCGAGGTTCAGGGTGCTCTGGGTGAACTGGGTTTCAAGTACGTCGAACCGGTTTTCCGTTCGCAGATCGACGTCGTTGAACACGGCATAAACCATCTCGCCGGTGTTTGGATCGACCTCGGTGTTGACGATATCAACCTCGGGCTTGCCGCCCTGCGCTGCGGCGCGGCTAAAGGACCATGCTTCGAGGAAATTCTCGCGCCGGGTTGAATCCAGTTTGGAATAGAGGCTGTCGAAGGTCAGCAGGGTCTTGCCGTGGTTAGGCTTGAACTGGAACGAGAAGGTCGCGCCCGTGCGCTCCTGTTCGTGGGTCAGGCGGCCATAGCGCGGGATGCGCGGATGGTAGATGCCGCTCGCAGCAGTGGTTCCGCCGGGCAAGGCCGTGGGATTCTGGAAGCCGCCGTCGCCGTTGGCCGGGCCCCAGCGTACTGAGCTGAATCCCTCTTCCATCGAGTCTTTTTCGGAGTAGGCCAGCGAGAACAGGGCGCCGATCTGGCCGTCGAATGCGGTGTTGGACGCCAACACGGCAAAGCGCGGGCTCCAGGTCTTGGACAGGTCGTTGTAGCCGTCCTGGATCGAGGCGGCTGCGGTGAAGCCTTGATAATCGAACGGCCGGCTGGTGCGCAGATCGACCGTCGCCCCCAGCGATCCTTCCTCGACCTCTGCCGAAGAGGTCTTGCGGACCGTGATGTTGTTGAAGAGTTCCGAGGCGAAGACGTTGAAGTCGAAGCCGCGGCCGCGGTTGGTGCCGCCCGACGAGTCGGTGGCGCCGGTGGTCGCTTGCGACTCGATGCCGTTGATGCGGGTACGGGTGAAGTCAGGACCGAGGCCCCGCACGGTGATCGAGCGGCCTTCACCGGCGTCACGGTCGATCGAGACACCCGGGATCCGCTGGATGGATTCCGCCAGGTTGGTGTCCGGGAAGTCGGCTATGTCCTCGGCCGAGATAGCGTCGACGACGCCGGCTTCGCGGCGTTTGATGTTGAGCGCGTTCGCCAGACTGGCGCGGAAGCCGGTGACGACGATTTCGTCGACCGCCGTCGCGTCTTCAGCCTGGGGTTCCGGAGTCGTTTGAGCGTTCACCGAGGTGGCGAACATCAATGCGCCGAGCGATCCGCCCAGCATACAGAAAGCGCGCAAGCGCGAGGTCGCGTTCATAGATGGGGTTCCCTTCCCTGAGACCCGTCGAGACTCTGCGGTCTCTTTCGGGCCGTTCTTCCCAAACAGGCTGATGCCAATCGGTTTTGATACCGGTGTCACAACTCTGGCACGGACCCCGCATCAAGGCAACAACAAGGCGATACTCGCCAGATTGCGTTCTGGTTTGGCGCCGTCGCGCGGCACGAGAAGCGTCAGTTCAAGGCTTGGGCGCGCTTCCGCCACAGCCGCACAAAACGTGGAACGGTTTGCCATTACCTTGACCAATGGAACGTCGAGACGTCCAACGTCCAACGCCGGCGCAGGCGCTGGCGCCGGGACCTGCGAGTAGGCGGACGCAATGTGCCTGCGACATGAGGCCGGCTCGCCTGAACGTCGTGGCGATCCCTCGATTTGCATGACGCGAGGTCCGTTTCCAGCCATTCCCCGACCCCGCGCGAAGCGGCTTTCGGTAGCGAGCGTCTCTAAATCCTGCGATCAAGGCGGCAGCAGGAGAATCGAATGACGGGCGCCATCAAGGTCGGTGTGGGCGGGTGGACGTACGAGCCTTGGCGGGGTGCGTTCTATCCGGACAAACTCGCCCAGAAGCAGGAGCTTGCCTATATGGCGAGCAAGCTGACCTCGATCGAGATCAACGGGACCTACTATTCGGGGTTCAAGATCGACACCTGGATGAAGTGGCGCGACGAGACGCCCGCCGACTTCGTGTTTTCGGTCAAGGCCAGCCGCTTCTGCACCAACCGCAAGGTCCTGTCGGAGGGCGGCGAGAGCTTCGCGCGGTTTCTCGATCAGGGGCTGACGGCGCTGGGCGACAAGCTCGGGCCGATCAACTGGCAGTTCATGGCCACCAAGAAATTCGATCCCGAGGATTTCGAGGGGTTCCTCAAGCTGTTGCCCAAGGAGAAGGACGGCGTGCGTCTGAGGCACGCGCTGGAGGTTCGCAGCCCGACCTTCGACACCGAGCAGTTCCGCGATCTGGCCCGCAAATACGGCGCAGCCATCGTCTATGCGGAGGATGACGAAGAGCCGAACTGGCCGAAGATCGACGAGCCGACCGCCGACTTTACCTACGCCCGGCTGATGTCGAGCCGCGAAGACGAGGCGACCGGAATGAGCTCGGAGGACCTCGACCGGATCGCCAAACAGACCGCAGGCTGGGCTGAACGCGGCGACGTGTTCGCCTATTTCATAGCCGGCGCGAAGGTCCGCAATCCAGCGGCGGCGCAGGCCCTGATCGAGAAGCTCAAATAGGAGACTCTCGGCCCTGATACTCTGGAGACATTTGACCCCCGGGTGGAGACATTCGACCCTCAAATCAATCCGTTCGGCCCCTTGCGCCGGGCCGTTCGAGCCCCCTCATTCAGTTGGAGGGCTGGAACCACCGTCCAGCCCTCGTCCGGGGCTCCACGCCGTCGATATGATCTCTGAACGAGGCCCGCCCGGTCGTACGCGAGGCTTCGGTCGTCAGAAAAAATCGATGCATGGATCCCGCCGCTTTTTATCGCGCGACTGAAGACACTCGACCCGCCATTGGCCGCGCTCGCCACAGGATTTCGACCATGCCCATCGCCACCCGCGCCTTCGCCGCGACCTCGGCCACCACGCCTCTCGCGCCTTACAACTTCACGCGGCGCGATCCCCTGCCGGACGACGTTGCCATCGACATCAAGTTCGCTGGCATCTGCCATTCCGACCTGCATATGGTTCACAACGACCTTGGCGGCTCGCGGTACCCGCTGGTCCCCGGCCACGAAATAGCAGGTCTGGTCACGGCGGTCGGATCGAACGTGACGAAGTTCAAGGTCGGCGACCGCGTCGGCGTCGGCTG
>DASVTM010000437.1:0-4323 GCA_036387575.1 Brevundimonas sp. | reverse complement strand
AGACATTGCGCACTTATCTGGAGACCGACACCTCCTTCCCGGCCCGCTACGCCCGCGCCATCGCCTGGTATCGCGACGGTCAGACCCAGCGTGCGCTCGACGCCACCGAGGCCCTGATCGCCGAAGACATCGATAATCCCTACCTGTGGGAACTCAAGGGCCAGATCCTGTTCGAGGACGGTCGCCCGGCCGATTCGCTGGAGGCGCACCGTAAATCCATCGAGCTGAAACCGGACGCTCCCCTGCTCCGCATCAACCTCGCCCACGCCCTGATCGAGACCAACGACGCGACCAATCTTGACCCTGCCATTGACCAGTTGAAGCGGGCCGTGGCGCGCGAGCCGGACAACACGCTGGCCTGGCGTTTGCTGTCACAGGCCTATGCGACCCAAGGCAAGGAGGGTCAGGCGCGTCTGGCCTCGGCCGAATACTGGTTCGCCGCCGGTGACACGGATCAGGCGACCCAGTTCGCCCTGCGCGCCCGTCCGATGCTGGATCGCAACTCGATCGAATGGCGTCGCGCTGTCGATATCGTCCTGGCCTCGGGCGCGACCGATCAGGACATCCAGGATCTCGACCAGCGCCAGCAGCGCAACCGGGGTCCGATCGTGGAACCGGCCTCCGCCGCGACCATTCCCGCAACCGCCTCCCCCGCCTCCTGATTACAAGTTTCGAGCCTTCATGACCGACGACGCCCCCGCGACCCCGCCCACGCCTGCGACCGCACCTGAGAAGCCGACGCTGAAGTCGCGTTGGATGACCGGCCGGAGCATGTTGGCGCTGGCGGTGTCCGTCGTCGCGCTGGGTTTCGCAGCCGCGCCCTATGTCGTTCCCGGCCTGTTCGGCAGTCAGGTGCGCGCCTATCTGCTGAGCAATCCCGGCGTGCTCGACGAGGCCGTCGCAGCGCGTCAGGCGACCGAGGACAGCGCCCGCGTCGCCGCCATCAACGCCAATGTCGCCGCCCATCCAGAGCTTTTGCGCGCCGACCCCCGTGATCCGTCGTTCGGCCCGGCTGACGCCAAGGTGACGGTGATCGAGTTCTTCGATTTCCGCTGCCCGGGCTGCAAGACGGTGGCCGCCGACTATCTCCGCTTGATGCGCGCCCACCCGGATGTGCGTTTCGTCTTCAAGGACTGGCCCATCCTCGACCGCAGCGGCCCGCCCGTCTCCCAGATGGCCGCCCGCGCCGCCATCGCTGCTCACCAGCAGGGCAAATACCTCCAGGTCTACGAAGGCCTGATGGCCGAACGCGCCCTCGATCAAGCCGCGATCGAACGCGTTCTGGAAGCTAACGGCGTCAGCCTGCCCGCCGCCGAAGCCGTTATCAACGCACCCGACACCAGCCGCCACCTGGCCGACATCCACACGACCGCCGCGACCTTCCAACTGACCGGCACGCCGACCTTCCTGATCAACGGCAAGACGACGTCGAGTATCGCGCCAGAAGAAGTGGTGAAGGCCATCGAGGCGGCGAAGACCGGCGGCTAAGGCTTACGCCAGACCCAGATCCATCTTGCCGCCGATCCACTGGATCTTCGACTGACGCAGGGCTTCATCCATAGCGGCCGTGTTCCCCAGCGCCTTCTCGGCCTCGGCGAGCACGAAATAGCTGTAAGGGTCGGCTGGCCAGTCCTTGAGCAGAGCCTCGATCTTCGCCTTCGCTCCGGCGGCGTCGCCGTTGGCCAACATGGCGGCGGCGAGGCTGCGGCGGGTCGGGTACCAGATGATCGGCGGGTCGCCGCCCTCGTCGTCCTGAGCCTGAATGGCGGCCGCGCGCGCATAGGCGGCGACGGCGGCGGCGTGGTCTCCCGAGATCATGGCCGCCCTGCCCTCCAGCACCTTCTGGAACAGCTCGACGAAGCTCTTGATCTCCTTTGCCTGCGGGGCAGTCTCAGGGATACCGGCGTTAATCGCGTCGATGGCCTCGGCCTCGGCGGTCACGGCCGCTGCGTCGCCGCGACGCGCCGCAGCCTCACCCCGAGCATAGCGCCAGCTCATCCGCAGCAGCGGGTTCGTCGCCGGAGGCTCGACCAGCGCGGCCACTGCCTCCTGCGTGCCGAAGCGACCGTAGAGTGCATAGGCGTCGTTGGCCATGAGCTGGCGCCAGGCGTTGCTCGCCGGCATGTCGGGGTAGGTACGCAGGAAACCATCGGCCAGCGCCAGCCCATCCTCGGCCCCGCCCGCCATCAGCGCCCCGCCCATGCCGAAATGCAGGTTGTGGCCATGCAGAGGCATGCCGCCCGCAATCCCGCCGGGACGCGGCGCGACCTGCTCATAGCGCTTGTCCAGCGCCACGGCGTTCACGTTCGACCGCATGGCGTCGACGTAGCGACCGACGCGGTAATAGGTGTGCGACGGCATATGGACCAGATGGCTGGCGTTCGGCGCCAACACGGCCAACTGCTCGCCGTAGGGAATGGCCTTGTGCGGATCCGCCGACCATTCGGTCATGTGGATATAGAGGTGGATGCTGGCCGGGTCGTTCGGCTTAACCGCCAGCGCGTGCTCCAGCACCTGCATGGTCCGGGTCGTGGCCGGATAAGCGGCCGTGCCGTCCTTCTTCCAAGGTTCTCCGTCGATGCTAAGCATCAGGGCGTCGGCGGTGATGGCCGCGATCGCGACATCGTTAGGGTTACGATCCACGATCCGCTCCATGCCGCGCGCGAACCGCTCGGCTCGCGTGGCCTTACGGCCCGAGTAGCGCTGGATCAGGGCGTCGATCATCTGTTTCTGCATCGGCGTCGCATCACGCGCCAGCCGTCGGGCCTCGCGCGCCGCCTTCAGGGCCGCAGCGTTGGACTCGTCGTCATTGCCACCGCCGTTCAGGTTCGGTCCCAACGCCCAGGCCTCGCCCCAGGCGCACATGCCACAGGTTGGATCGAGCGCCCGCGCCTTGCGGAACGCGCGCACGGCCTCGGTGTGTTCGAAGGCCCAGCGCAGGCGGACGCCCTGATTGAACCAGACCTGAGCCTCGGGATTGGCGTCGACGGCATAGCCCTCGTCCCCGAACCCGTCGACCAGCACCATGTCGGCGACCGGCGCGGTGGTCATAGCCGAGCCGACCTTGCCGCACTGAGGGGCGTTATCGAGGGCGTCGAGAACCGCCTTGTCGGCAGTCGCGTCGGCAACGGCGGCAGGCCCGATCAGGGCCAGCGTCGCCACGGTGAAAGCCAGCAGCTTCAAACGCATCCTCATCTCCCGAACAGCCGGGAGACAGTGTGGCCGAAAACCGGCCTCAAGGCCAATGCGGCGGAAGGGTCGCTAAATCAGGCCTGCAAGCGGCGACGACGGATCGGCGTACATCCGGCGCGGCATCCGTCCGGCCAAATAGCCCTGACGTCCGGCCATGACGGCATGCTTCATTGCCCTGGCCATCAGGATCGGATCCTTGGCGCCGGCGATGGCCGTGTTCATCAGTACCGCGTCGCAGCCCAGCTCCATCGCCAGAACCGCGTCCGACGGCGTGCCGACGCCCGCATCGACCAGCACCGGAACCCTCGCCTGTTCGACGATGAGTCGGATGTTGACGGGGTTCTGGATGCCCAGACCCGAGCCGATCGGCGCGGCGGCGGGCATGATGGCGGCGGCCCCGGCGTCTTCCAGCCGCTTGGCCATGACGACGTCGTCGGTGCAGTAGACCATGACGTCGAAGCCGTCCTTGATCAGCAAGTCCAGCGCCCGCAGCGTCTCGATCATGTCGGGATACAGGTGGGCGGTGTTCGACAGCACCTCCAGCTTGACCAGATCCCAACCGCCGGCCTCGCGCGCCAGCCGCAACGTCCGCACGGCGTCCTCACCGGTGAAACAGCCGGCGGTATTTGGCAGGAAGGTGAACCGGTCCGGCTTGACGTGATCGACCAGCATCGGCTGCGTCGGATCGCTGAGGTTCACCCGGCGCAGGGCCACGGTCACGATCTCCGCGCCCGCAGCCTCGGCGGCGGCGGCGTTCTGGGCATAGTCGACGTATTTGCCGGTGCCGACGATCAGCCGCGAGGAAAACGTCCGACCCGCAACGGTCCAGGTGTCAGTGGCGTCGGTAGCGATGGGAGCGTGCGCGTTCATGGGCTTGATTTAGGCGCACAGAGATCGAAACGAAACCCGGGATTCAGCCCCCGCCGACGAACACCACCATCTCGATGCGATCGCCGTCCGCCAACGCGGTTTCGCCGTGCAGCGACTTCGGCACGATCTCGAGATTGCGTTCGACGGCGACCTTGCGCGGGTCCAGACCGAGTTCACCGACCAGTTCCAGAATCGTGCGGGAAGCGACTTCGCGCGTATCTCCGTTGACTTGAATGCGCATACCGCTACGTCAGCCTTTCG
>DASVTM010000436.1:0-2371 GCA_036387575.1 Brevundimonas sp. | reverse complement strand
TGGATTTCTCGGGCATTGCCAAGGGCCATGCGGTGGACCGAGTCTCCGAACGCCTGACGGCGATGGGGGCGACCTCGCACCTGATCGAGATTGGTGGCGAACTCCGCGGCGCCGGGGTCAAGCCGGACGGCCAACCGTGGTGGGTCGAGATCGAACAGGCGCCGGGAAGTCCGGCGCCTCGCACACTGATCGCCCTGATCGACATTGCCATGGCGACCTCAGGCGATTACCGCCGGGTCTTCAGCCATGACGGCCAACGCTATTCCCACACGCTGGATGGCCGTACCGGTCGGCCGATCGACAACGGGCTAGCCTCCGTCACCGTGGTGCATCCTTCGGCGATGAAGGCCGACGCTTTCGCAACGGCGCTCAGCGTCATGGGCGCTGCAGACGGACGCGAGTTCGCCGAGGATTACGGTCTGGCCGCGCATTTCGTCGAACGCACGCCGCAGGGCGCGGTCGAACATATGACCCCCCTGTTCGCCGCCATGCTCGAAGACCAAGACGAGCAGCAGGACGTGTGAGGTGAGCAACGATCCCGTTCACTGGATCGCGGCCATCGCGGCAGTCGTCATCTGGCTTATCGTCTGTGTGTCGGCCGCGGCAATTTCGATGCGCGCTCGCCGGGCTGACCGGGCGAGGCTGGCGTCCTTCAAGGCGGACATCGGGGCGACGGTTATCGCTTACGCCAGCCAGACCGGGTTCGCAGAGGAACTGGCCGAGATGACTGCGCGCGCCCTGACTGATGCGGGTGAAGCGGCGCGGGTGGTGTCCTTCGCGGATCTCGACATCGATATGCTGGCATCGGCAAAGCGCGCCCTGTTCGTGGTCTCGACCACCGGAGAAGGTGATCCTCCCGACAGCGCCGGACGTGTCGTGCGCCGGATGCTGGATCGGGACGCGGCCCTGCCCGACCTGTCCTATGGGCTGCTGGCTTTGGGCGACCGGAGCTACAAGGATTATTGCGGCTTTGGCCATGCGGTCGACGGCTGGCTGATGCGGGCCGGAGCGACGCCCCTGTTCGATGTGGTCGAGGTCGATGACGCCGATCCCGAGGCCATTCGCCACTGGCAGCATCAGTTGAACGCCCTGACGGGATCGAACGCCGAACCCGACTGGACCCCGCCGTCGTATGACCGCTGGCGCCTGGTCGAGCGCCGCCTGCTGAACCCGGGCAGCCCGGGGGGCGAGGCCTTCCATCTGGCGTTCGAGCCGATCGGTCACACGCCCGACTGGTTCGCCGGGGATATCGCCGAGGTCGGCGTGCCGGCCAGCGGAGGCGACCGTCCGGCGGCGCGTGAGTATTCGATCGCGTCCCTGCCTTCGGAGGGACGGTTGGAGCTGTTGATCCGGCTGATGCAACACCCCGACGGGACGCCGGGGCTGGCCTCGGGCTGGCTGACGCGACGAGCTGAGGTTGGCGACGAGATCGCCATGCGGGTCCGGGTCAACCGGGGCTTCCATGGGCCGGAGGCGGCGACGCCGCTGATCCTGATCGGTAACGGTACAGGGCTGGCCGGGCTGCGGGCGCATTTGAAGACGCGGGCGGTCGGCAATGCCGGGACCTGGCTGATGTTCGGGGAGCGGACATCGGCTCACGACGCGTTCCACGATGCGGAGCTGCAGGCGTGGCTGGCGTCGGGGGCATTGAGGCGGTTGGACCGGACATTCTCGCGCGATGCCGGGGATGGGCGGTATGTGCAGGCGGTGATCGCTGAACAGGCTGAGGAAGTGCGCGCGTGGGTCGCTCGCGGAGCGGCCGTCTACGTCTGCGGCTCGCTTGAAGGCATGGCTGAGGGAGTGCACGCGGCGCTTGAGGAAGTGCTCGGCGCTGATGGGTTGATCGCGTTGGCGGAAGCCGGGCGGTATCGGCGGGACGTTTACTGAGCTCCTGATCTTTCCTTCTCCCGCCGGGAGAAGGTGGCAGCCGAAGGCTGGCGGATGAGGGGTTGGCGGTGCAGTCGGTGTGAGCCGTCTCGAAAAGAGGTGTCCTTACATCGGACGCCAGCCCCTCACCCTTTCGGCTGACGCATCGCTGCGCTCTGCGAGCCTCCAGCCCTCTCCCGCCGGGAGAGGGATGAGCTTTTCACACCTCCGCCCAGCGGCGGAGGAGGTTGTGGTAGACGCCGGTGAGTTCGATCACGGCCTGATCTTGCGGGCCCTTTTCAAGGTTGACGCGCTGGGTGGCGACGTCGAGCTGGAACAGGGTTTCGCGGGCGCCGTCGTCGCGGACGAGGCTCTGCAGCCACATGAAGCTGGACACCCGCGCGCCGCGTGTCACCGGCGTGACCCGGTGCAGGCTCTTGGACGGATAGAGGACCATATCCCCGGCCGGCAACTTGACCGACTGGGAGCCGTAGTTCTCCTCGAT
>DASVTM010000435.1:0-4660 GCA_036387575.1 Brevundimonas sp. | reverse complement strand
CAGGGCGGCCAGGTGCTCAGCAACCTCGCGGCCATCGCGGGCCACGAGCACTTCCTTGTCCGGCTCCAGGAACATCTCGATGCCCTCCCAGGCGTCGGTGATGAGGCAAGCGCCTGCTCCCGCAGCCTCGAACACCCGGGTGGCGGGTGAGAAACCGACCTCGGCCATACTGTCCCGGGCGACGTTCAGAACAGCCAGGGGTGAAACGTTGAAGGCGTTGTGCTCGGCGGTGCCGACATGCCCCAGACGACGGACGTTCGCCGGCATGGCCTTGTCCTCCCAGCCGCTCCCGCCGAGCAAAAAAGTCCGATCCGGCAGGAGGGCGGCAGGTTCCAGGAAGTAGTGCTCGATCCGGCGCTCACGATCCGGCAGCCGGTTGGCCAACAGAGCCAGATCGACGCGGAACCGGTCGTCGGGCGCCGTCGGATGATGGGTCGTGGGATCGAGGGCGTTGTAGATGGGCCGGCAATCTCGCGCCCCTATATCGAGGTAGGCGGCGATCACCGGCGGTCCGCCGCCATAGGTGAACACATGATCGAGGGTGGGTAGCGCGGCCTTCAGCGGATGATCCGGGTTCTGGCGCAACTCGGCCAGAGTCGCGGGAGCGTCCACGTCCCAGAAGATGCGGAGGGCGTCGGGCCGCGCGAAGCCCATGACGCCGAGCAGTTCGTTGTCGAAGACGCCCACTCCACTAGCCTTGACGACCACGTCGGCTTCCGCCGCCCGCGCCATGACCGCCCCGCAAGCTTCGGGCGTGGCTTCATAGACGACGACCTCGGCCCAGGATGGCGGCTCGATGTCGCGGTGCTGCTGGCGGTCGAAGGCGTCAGGTTCGTAGAAGGTCACCTGCCAGCCCAGCTTGGACAGCTCGGAAAGCATGCCTCGATAATAGGTCGCGGCGCCGTTCCAGTAGGACGACAGGAGGCTCGAGCCATAGAAGGCGATCTTCATCGGACGGTCTCCAGAACGGGTGAAGGGTCGGCATGGGCGACGCCGAGGCGGTCGGCGACGGCGAGAAGTTCCTGAGCCCGATGAGCGCAGGTGTGACGGGCGCGGATCGTCTCCAGACCGCCGGCGACAACCGACTGCCGCAGCCCGGCGTCATCGCGCAGGTTCCGAAGATGACCGGCCATGGCCTCTCCGTCGGCTGCCACGAGGAAGTCCTGGCCGGGCCGGAACAGGTTCTCGGTGTCTCGCCAGGGCGCGCTGACCAGTGGAATGCCGCAGGCCAGAGCCTCGAACACGCGGATCGTAGGAATGCCTGGCAACTGCTCGACATAGAAGCGCCGGGGCACATGCACTGTCGCAAGATGGCGGGCGAAGACGGCCGGGGCGGACGCGTTGGCGATCCACCCCTTGTAGTTGGCCCCGTAGCGCTTCAGCAGGCTAAGCGCCTCGGTCGGGTACCTGACGCCATAGATGTCCAGCGGCAGGCCGGCATCCTCGGCGGCGGCGAGCAGAAAGGACTCAAGTTCGGCGGTGCGTTCACCTTCACCCCAGTTGCCGATCCAGACCAGCCCCTCGCGGGCGCATTCCTCGGTCGGCGGGTGGAACAGGCGGATATCTGCGGCCTCATGCCAGACGAACACCTGGTCGCCCCAGCCCCAGCGGCGATAAACCTGGGCGAGGGTCTCTCCGAACGCCAGCACCCCGTCATAGCCCGACAGATCGAAGGCGTGGATCGCATTCGGCTCGCTGACCGCCCGGTGGTGGGTGTCATGAAACAGCAGGGTGAAGCGCGCGCCGCCTGCGCGAACGCGACCGATGGCGGCGACCAGCTCGGGATCGTTCCATTCGTGTACGATAACCAGATCCGCGCCGTCGCAGGCCCCCCGCTCGGCCTCCGCGCTCGCCGTGAAGGTGCGGGAGGACAGGTCCGGGTAGGCCTTGCGCCAGGCCTCAAGCCCGGACGGTCCGGCGTCCTGCAGCAGGTTCTGGAGACTCCAGGAGCCCTCCGGCTCCCAGGCAGAGACCTCGTGCCCCAGCGCTTTCAGCTCGCGGAGCACCCCGCGCAGGAAGTGAGCGTTTCCGTGGTTCCAGCACGAAGCCAGAGAATGGGTGAAGTAGACGATCTTCACGCCGCCGCCTCGCTGGGACGGGCCGCCCGGTCCAGAACATCGGCGTAGATGGCCAGCGTCCCGGCGAGCATGACGTCCAAGCTGAAGCGCCCCGCCCGGGTGTGGGCCAACTCGCCCAGACGCCGGGTCTCCGCTGGATCGTCCAGCAATGCATCCAACGTCTCAGCCAGAGCGCTGGTGTCGGTCGGATCGACGAAGACGGCGGCCCCGTCCCAAAGCTCGCGGAATACCGGCAGATCCGAGAGGACCAGCGCGCAGCCCGCCTGAGCCGCCTCAAGGACCGAAAGACCAAACGGCTCGTACCGGGCGGCTGAGACGAACGCCGCACTGTTCGACAAAAGCTCGGCGACCTCGCCGGGGCTCAGCCGACCGAGCAGGTTCAGATGGGCGAAAGAGACCGGGCGTGGGTCGAAGGGGTTGGCCAGAGGCCCGGCAGCTTCGACCCGGGCGCGCATTTTTCCGGCTGCAGTGTCCAGAGTCGCCGCGCCCTTGGCGGGATCCCAGAGACGACCGGCGGTGACAGCGACAGGCCGACGAGGGCCTGACAAAGGTCCGGTCGAGGGTGGCGTGCGGCCATTCCAGACCACTTGGCACGGCTGACCGTAGCGGCCCGTGGTGGCTTCGGCGAAGGACCGGGTGGGGGCGATGAGCGCGTCACAGGCCGCATACCCCGCACGCAGACGGTCGGTGCGCCAGATGAAGTCCGCCGGCAGCGGACGATGACCCTCAACGGCGTCCCACCATGTCGCGACGCAGGAATGGCACCCGCCGACGACCGGTACGTGAAAGGCGACGTCCGCCGCCAGAATAGGGCTGTTCAGGTGCACCAGATCCACGTCGCGCACACGAGTGAGGTCAGCCAAAGCCTGCCCGGCCGAGCTCAACGCATCGGCGTCAACATCTCCCCAATCTAGGGGCAGACCGGTGAAGACGATCTCGACGCCGTCAGACAGGGCAGGGGGCTCGGTCGGGGGCAGGCCCATATGCGCGATGATGACCTCCGCGCCTTTCGCTGCTAGCCCGGCGGCCAGGTCCAGAGCGTAAGTCCAGACTCCGCCGACGGAGTCAGCGGTCAGGAGAACGCGAAGGCCGCGCGCGCCGCGCTTCATGCTGCGACCTCGCGCGACGTGATCGAAAGCCCACGCTCTTCGGCGAGCCACTCCGCAAGCTGCACGATCCCGTCTGTCCATGCGGTGGGCGGCTGAAGCCCAAGCGCGGACTGCGCGGCCGAGGCGTCGGCGACGAAATACTTCTGATCGCCTGCGCGCCAGTCGCTGTAGTCGACCGCCACCTTGCGCCCGATCAGGCCTTCGATGTGCGCGATCAACTGGCGCAGACTGACCGCGTTCGACGGCCCGCCGCCGAGGTTGAAAGCTCGACCAGCGACGCTGCCGATGTTTCGCCAGGCCGCGATATAGGCGTCGACCGCGTCTCGCACGTTCAGGATATCGCGGACCTGCCTCCCGTCTCCGTAGAGGCTGATCGTGCGTCCCTCGAGCGCCCGGATGAGGAAGTGGGCGACCCAGCCCTGATCTTCGGTGCCCATTTGCCGGGGCCCATAGATGCAGCTCATGCGCAGAACTGCAGCCGGCACGCCGAAGCTCCTTGCGTAGTCCAGCACGTACTGGTCGGCGGCCCCCTTGGAACAGCCGTATGGCGTGTGGAAGTCGAGCGGCCGGGCTTCGCTCACACCCCGGGCGCGCACCTGCGGATCGCTGGGGGTCCAGGCGCCTTCCACGAGCTGCAGGTCGATATCGGCGAGGTCGCCGTAGACCTTGTTGGTGCTGGCGAAGATCACCGGCGTCAGCTTGGGCCGCGCGGCTTCCAGGACATTCAGCGTGCCCTTGAGGTTGATCTCGAAATCCTCGATCGGGTCGACGAGGCTTGTGGTGACCGCGACCTGGCCCGCCATGTGGAAGACCGCATCCGAGCGGGATACGGCGCTGCGAACCGTGTCCTCGTCGCGAACGTCCGCCACCAGCCTCTCGATCCGGGAGCCATGGCGCGCCTCGAGCCAGGCGAGATTGCGCTCTACGCCCGGACGGGTGAGGGCGTCCAGAACGATGATCTGATGCCCCTCGCTCGCCAGTCGATCGGCCAGATTGCTGCCGATGAAGCCGGCGCCGCCTGTGACCAGGAGGGTGCCTCCCGCCTCCTTGGTCATGCCACCAGTCCTCGGGTTTCCAGCTCGTGGCGGGCCTTGGCGACATTGTCGTGGGCTTCCTGTCGGGCGACCCATTCGGCGAGCTCCTCCAGCCCTTGGCCGAAGTCCTGCCGCGCTTCATAGCCGAGCACGTCGCGGGCCTTCGACAGGTCCGGGATGTTGTGGCGGATGTCGCCGGCGCGAGCCTGTTGTGTGATGCTGGGTTCAATGTCCGGGCGGCCCATGGACGCGGCCTGCAGTCGGGCGACCTCTTCCACGGTGCGGTCTTCGCCCGATCCGATGTTGAACACCTCGCCGTCGGCTTCAGGCTTGTCGAGAGCCAGAAGGAAGGCTCGGGCGACGTCCGACACGTGCACGAAATCACGCCGTTGCTGACCGTCCTCGAACACCATCGGCGATTGACCGTTGGCGATGCGAG
>DASVTM010000434.1:0-2182 GCA_036387575.1 Brevundimonas sp. | reverse complement strand
GATATAGAGGCCCGACTTCGGAAACCGCATCCGGAACGGCAGGCCGTACAGGAACAGCGGGCGACGGCGATCCTTGTGGGGCGGGGTCTCGCCTCTGCGGCGGCGGATGATCTCGGTCAGGCTCTCGTTCAGCATCAAGGTGCCGATAGCGCCAAGGAACAGCAGGTAGGACAGGGCGACGACGAGGTCGGCCTGACCCAGCAGACGCAGGTAGCGGAACACCTCGACGCCGACGAGGGCTCCGATCGCGCCCCCGGCGGCCATGATGCCGCCGAGCTTGAAATCGACGGCCTTCTGGCCGGCATAGCGGATCACGCCAGAGGTCGAGGAGGCCACGACGTGGCTGGCCTGGCTGGCGACGGCCACGGTCGGTGGAATGCCGAGAAAGATCAGGATCGGGGCCATAAGGAACCCGCCGCCCACACCGAACAGTCCAGACACGAATCCGACCGCCGTCCCCAGCAGAACCAGGATCGGCCAGTGCACCGAAACCTCGGCGATCGGCAGATAGATGTCCAAAGGACGCGCCTTCGGCTGACGGACAATAACAGGACGCCGGACGGCGTGGGGAGGGTCTAGCGTCCGGGTGGCGGCTTCACCACCCGGTGCGCGCGTTTGGCGCTTTCAAGGTCGGATCCTCACGCAAGAGGTTCGGTCTGGAAGGCATCTGCGGCAGCGCGGGCCGTTTGACGACCTGCGGCGGGCAGGGCCGGCGTCAGGCGATCGACTGCGGTCTGGGCCCCCTGATCTCCGGCCCGAGCCGCGATAAGGTACCATTTGTAGGCCTCGGTCGCGTTCGGCGCCACGCCTTCGGCGCCATCTTCGTAAATCTTCGCGGCATTGTACTGGCTGTCGACCTCCCCGCGATCAGCAGCCTTCACCAGCCAGTCCAGCGCCTCGGGCCGGTTCCTGGCGCCACCGACACCGTCGAAAAGATACATGCCATAGGCGTGCATGCCCTTCGGGTCGCCGTTGGTGGCCGCCCGCCGCGCCCAAAGGCGGGCCTCGTTCAGGTTGCGAGCGACACCGTTCGTACCGCTCTCATACATTCCGACCAATTTCAGCTGGGCGGCGGGCAAGCCCATGTTTGCAGCGCGGGTCAGGGTAGCGACTCCTTCCGGAGCTCCTCCGTCCAACTGTTCGACGGCCTCATCGAACAGAGTTTGCGCCTCGCTCGGCACGGCCGGCACAGCGTCTGTCGGCGTCAGTGCGGCGGCGAGCAACGGGGTCGTTTCGTCGATTGGCGCAACTGCGGGAGCGGGAGCCAGGCCGAGGATCTGGCTCACCTTGTCGAGGCCCGGGATGGCGAAGCTGTCGCCGCCGAGCAGCCGATTGGTGGTCATCAGACCACCGACAAGCGCCATGCCGGTCACTGAGGCCAGCAGACCCTTGCGGATGGTGGAACCGCCCTTGGCCTGCTTGTCCAGACGTTCCTGAAGGCGCGATTTGCCGCCGCGCTTCAGGCCGAAACTTCCGCGGGGTTCTTCGACGGTCTCCGTAGCAGAGGCCGTCATCGCGGCGCGGGCTGCGTCGACCGCGTTGCGCGTCGAGGCCGATCGTCCACCGGCGGCGCCTGCTGCGAGGCCGTGCCGCATGGAGCGCGCGTCGACGAAGTCGGTCTCGGCGGAGAACTCGTCCGGTCCGGCATCGAAGGCCATCTCCGGATCGAACGCAGGAGACTTGTCGGTGGGCAAGGCTCCGAAGGCGGCAGGAGCCTGTGGCGCGAGGGCGGGTTCCGGCCTTTGCGCGACGAACTCCGGCGAAAGGGCGGCTGTCGCTTCCAGCGCGTCCTCGACGTCGGCGCCGCCGAAGCCTCCGAATACGGGCGTGGCTGATACTTCCCCGGCGATGGCTTCGGCCTTCACAGGAGCAGGCGTGTCGGTCGGATCAGCGAATTTGGGCTGGATGACCTCCTCGCGAGGCTCCGATAGACGCGGCGAGGCGAAGATTTCCGCGATGGCCTTGGCTGGATCGTAGGCTGGTTCGCGAACGGTTTCAGGTTCGGCGAAATCGGGGAAGGGTGCGGGGGCGAGTTCGCTGGTCAGAGGATCGGTCGACCAGATGTCGTCGGAGTTCGTGCTGAAATCCTCGTCCGGGAACGCGGCGGCGCGCCAGTCGGGCTGGCGCAGGTCGGACGCCGCGGAAAGCGCCGAGGTCCGGAGCGCTTCGTCATGTTCGGATG
>DASVTM010000433.1:0-3425 GCA_036387575.1 Brevundimonas sp. | reverse complement strand
GGAGAACAGCGGGCCCTTTTCGTCGTTCTGGGCCACGCCGACGACCATTCGATCGACCAGCTTCAGAGCCCGCCCGATGATGTCCATGTGGCCGTTGGTGACCGGATCGAAGGTCCCTGGATACAACCCGATCCGAATCTTGCCGCTATGCATCCGGTTTCGCCTCCGCCTCACAAGCCGGTGTTAGCAGGTGCGAAACAGGCGGCCTAGAGACAAGAGTGCGAAGCGTCGAGGCGCTGTCAGTCTTCTTCACCGGCGTCCAGGCCCTTGAGATAAGGCCGCGCCGCCAGAATGGCCTGGCTGCGATTACCGACGCCCAACTTCTTGAAGATGGCCGAGAGATGCTGTTTCACGGTTCCTTCGGTCAGGTTCATGTCCCCGGCGATTTGCTTGTTGAGCCGACCGTCGGCGAGCGCGACCAGCACGCGCAGTTGAGCCGCCGACAGCGTGGAAACCCGCTGCTGGAAATCTACCGCAACCGGCGTCGCCGGACCGGCTTCCGGGAACGGGACCTGTTCGCCACGCAAGAGGGTGCCGACGGCGTTGACCAGTGAGCTGACCGGTGTCGACTTCGACAGATAGGCTGACACGCCGAACGTGCGGGCCAGGGCCACCGTATGGGCGTCGGCTCGCGAAGACACGATTGCGATCGGAATGCCGGGAAGAAGCTGTTGCAGGAGGATCAGGGCGCTGAACCCTGTTGCATCGGGAAGCATGAGGTCCAGCAACACCAGTTTGATGCGAGACGCATTGGCGCGAGCATACATCTCGGCCTCGGCCGCCGTTGTGACGCGACCGACCTCAAGGTGCGGATACGCGGCGGCGACCGAAATCTCGAACGCCTCTCCGACCAGCGGGTGGTCATCGACGATCAGGACAATCCACTGCATGCGATTGAATCGCCTCCCTGACACATCTTCCCACAACCGTGGAATGAGGCAACGAGAACCGTGAGGTGAACATTCGGCAAATACCGAGGTTCCCGCCGCCGTTCTGATTAGCGCCTCACAGCAGGCCCGGCTGAACAGATCCCGGCCTCGCGCCATAGCGCCGTGGACAGGTCGGGCGGCCTCGCTCATAGGGAGGCCGTGACTGCTCCCTCCCAGAGTCCGGATACCGCGCCAGACAAGTCGGGCTCATTGTCGACATCACGTCGTCGTCATGACCTGGACTGGATTCGCATAGCGGCCTTCGCCCTGCTGATCGTCTATCATGTGGGTCTCGCCTTCGGCCCTTTCGATTGGCACGTCCACAGCGCTCATACGCTCGAGTGGGTGCGCGAAGGCGTGCTGATAACCAACCCCTGGCGACTGACGCTGCTGTTCCTGGTGTCAGGGGCGGCCTTGCGGTTCATGACGCTCAGGAAGACGCCCGCCGAGGTCGCCAGATTGCGTCTGGCCCGGCTCGGGCCGCCACTGGTGTTTGGCGTGCTGGTATTGGTCACAATCCAGTCGTGGATCGAAGCGATGGACAAGTCGCACGAGGCGATCAGCTATCCGGCGTGGCTGTGGCATGAGTTCAGCCCCTCAGGTCTGGCTGACGGGGTGCCGCTGAACCACCTGTGGTTCGTCCTTTATATCGCGGTGTACAGCTTCATCGTCGTCGCGCTGCTGAACAAACCCGGGTGGATCGCGGCGGCCGAAGCGAAGATCGGCCCTGCCTTGCGCGGCTGGCGGCTGGTGGCTTTCCCGGCCTTGTACCTGATGTTCGTGAGGACGTGGCTGTTCCCGCATTTCGGCCTGACCAACAATATCGTCTGGGACTGGTACAATCACGCCCAATCACTCCCCGCCTTCCTGTTCGGCTTCCTTGCCGTGCGGCAAGAGAGCATCTGGAAGGACTTTCAGCGTTTTCGCTGGATTGGCCTCGGTGTGGCGGTGGTTGCCCTGCCTGTGATGATGCTGCAGGTCGCTCATCCGGGCGGCGGCGCCTATGGCGGCATTCCGCGCAACGCAGTGGTGGCGCTGGACCAGTGGGCGGTGATGGTCGCAGTCCTCGGGTTCGCCAGCCTGTATCTGCATAAGGCGTCCAGTCCTGCGCTGGCCTACCTCAATGACGCGGTCTTCACCCTGTATCTGGCGCACCAGACCATTCTCGTCTGCGCCGTCTGGCTGATCCGCCCGGCCGCTCTGCCGGTATGGATCGAGGCGCCGATCCTGATCGCGGTGACGATCGGGGGCAGTTTGCTGATCTACGAGATCGTGAGGCGTGTCCCCTTGCTGCGACCGATCTGGGGGCTGAAGCCCCTGCCTGGCCGTGATGTGTTCTCGGGTTTGGCGCTCAGCCGCTATCGCCGCCGCCGTATCCTGCTCGGCGTTGGCGTGTTTGCACCGGTTCTCGCCTTCGTCGTGGTCGGACTGGCCATCCTGTCCTATCCCGGCTTCAACAACGCCCGTCAGTACCTCAGCGAGTTGGGCGGCGCGTCATCGCCGATGCCGATGATTTTCAACTGGGGGGTCTTCGTCGCGGGGGTCATGGCGGGGATTGCGGGTGTCGGCTTCGGGCTGGCCGTGATCGCGATCACACGCGCTCACATCGCTGGATGGCTGACCGCGATCGTCTTCATCCTCGCGGGAACGGGCCTCGCCTTGTCGACCCTGTTCCCGTATCCGGACCCCCGCCACATGTACATCAACATGGGTCTGGGCATTCAGATTGCGCCCCTGCTGCTGCTGTGGGGACTAGCCGGAAGTCGCGAGATGCCGCGGCTGAAAGCCTTTCTGATCGGGGTTTTCGTGGTAATGACGGGCCTGACCGTGGTGACCTATCATCTGGTCCTGCCAGGGACCGTGAACCCCGGGAATGTCGGTTGGTGGGAGCGGGTCTACGCCATCGTGCTGGTCGGTTGGGTCGGAGTTGCAGCCTGGGTGCTCGGCCGCCGCCTGCGTCGTCAGGCAGAGGCTGACGAGAGTTAGTTCCCGCATAAAAAACACGGCGCTATCACAACTCTGTGATTGATTTTCACGAAAATGCGTTCATGCTGCATTGCAGTAGTCCAAGCGCACCCGCCTTGAGCGCGGCTTTTTCAGGAAATCGAAGACGCCATGAACAGCCTGGCCCTGCGTAGCGAGGATTTTCTGGCCGGAGCCGTCGAATACGGCGCCGATGAATGGCTGCCAGACGACGCCCCTCTCGACATGCCTCGCCAGGATTTCGACGTTGGATCCGCAATGGTTTCGACGCCGGTAGCCACCTCGCCGGTCAATGTCGCCGGGCGCCGTCTGATCCTGCTGAGCGCCACCGTGATCGTCACGGCTCTCGCTGCGATCACGCCCTTCATCCTCTATGCCCGCCACGGCTTCGATCCGCTCGAGATGGTGGCGTTTGGCCTGTTTCTGATTCTGATCGTCTCGATCGCCTGCTGGTTCTCCAACTCCGCCATCGGCCTGTGGGTCTTGATGACCAACCGTGAGCAGGACGACCTC
>DASVTM010000432.1:0-3108 GCA_036387575.1 Brevundimonas sp. | reverse complement strand
GGATCGGCGAAGTGCCGCTGTTCTCGGGCTTCATGTATGCGGCGGTCGGGTCGTACATCGCGCGGATCATGCGGATCTTCGACATCCGCTATCGGCACTATCCGCCGCTGTGGACGACGTGGCTGCTGGCGGCGGCGATCTATATCAACTTCTTCTCACATCACTGGCTGCCGGACATCCGCAACATTCTGTTCGTGGCGACCATCGTGCTGTTCGGGCGCGGATGGTTCTTCTTCACGCCGGATCGTCAAAGGCGATCGATGCCGTTCCTGCTGGGGTTCTTCCTCGTGGCGAGCTTCATCTGGCTGGCTGAAAACCTCGGGACGCTGGCGCGGGCGTGGGTCTATCCGGGGCAGGAGGATGGCTGGAGCCCGGTCGGGTTCGCCAAGCTGGGGAGCTGGTTCCTGCTGATGATGATCAGCGTGGTGCTGGTGTCGTTGGTACACCGGCCGCAAGCGGAGCCTGTGCGGACTGATCCGTCTCTGGAATAGAACTGGCGTAATGGCGCTGTCGGGTGGAACGTTGGTTGCGTCCCGCGTGATCCAGAAAGCCCCTCATGTCCCAGACCCCTCCGACCCTGTCCGTCTCGGCGCTGCGCTGGTTCGGCAAGACTCCTGACAAGCTGACGGACCGTCAGCGGCGGGTTCTGGAGCGGGCGCTGGCGCGCAAGACGGTCTCGAAAAACATGAACGTCGCCTTCGACGGCGAGATGACCTTCGGCGAGCGGCTGGCGGATCATGTGGCTTCGTTCGGCGGATCGTGGAAATTCATCATCCTGTTCGGCGTGATCCTGGCCGTCTGGGTCGGGCTGAACCTGCTGCTGGCGCGGGCGGCGTTCGATCCCTATCCGTTCATCTTCCTCAACCTGATGCTGTCGATGCTGGCTGCGCTGCAGGCGCCGGTGATCATGATGAGCCAGAACCGGCAGTCGGCGAAGGATCGCCTCGACGCAGGGCACGACTATGAAGTGAACCTGAAGTCGGAGATCGAGATCATGGCCCTGCACGACAAGCTGGATCAGATGCGCACGCAGGAGCTTGAGGTGCTGGTGCGTCAGCAAGGCGAACAGATCGCCCTGCTGACGCGATTGGTCGAGGCGCGCGGCTAACCGGCGATCAGCCCCAGGCGCTGCTTCCGGGTTCCGGGGCGAACGCGAAGTCGCCGTCGGTGCTGAGTGTCAGGTCCTTCCAGGCGTCTAATTCGGCCTGAAGGCTGGTGATCTTCGACTGCACCATGCTCAAGCCGTCTGAACCAGCGGCCCAGCGGGTCGGTTGCTGTGGTGCGTTGACCAGAGCGACGAGGGCGAGGCCGAGCCTGGCCGGATCGCCGGCCTGATTGCGGCTGCGGGCGTCGTAGAAGGTTTTCAATGCGGCGGCGGCCTCGGCGTAGTCGGGGATCGGGTTCGTGCCATGCTTGACCGAGGTGGGCTCGAGGAAGTCCGTGCGGAAGAAGCCGGGTTCGACGATGGTGACCTGGATGCCGAAGGCACCGACCTCCTGCGCCAGCGATTCCGAGAAGCCTTCGACCGCGAATTTCGAGGCGCAATACAGGGTCCCGCTGGTGCCCCCGACGATGCCACCGATGGAGGAGACGTTGAAGATGCGGCCCGAACGTTGGGCGCGCATGGCGGGCAGGACGGCTCGGGTCACGGACATGAGGCCGAAGACATTGGTGTCGTATTGGGCCTGAACGTCGGCGGCGGTGGATTCCTCGAACATGCCGAGATGGCCGTAGCCGGCATTGTTGACCAGCACATCGATGCGGCCAAAGCGGGCGAGGGCGGCGTCGACGGCGGGCTGGGCCTGAGCCAGATCGGCGACGTCGAGGGTGACGGACAGGACGCGGTCGGAGTCCTCGCCGACAACCTTGATGAGGGCGTCGCGATTGCGACCGGCGACGACGACATTGTCTCCTGCGTCGAGCGCTGCTCGGGCGATTGCGGCGCCGAGGCCGCGGGCTGCGCCGGTGATGAACCAGGTGTGGGGGGTGGTGGTGGTCATGATGGTTTGTCCTCTGGTTGGGATGAGGTCTTATGGGCCAGAGGCGGCGTCGGGGCGTAGACGGATGGCGCCAGTCTCTTGCACGATCCTGCCAAGGCGATCAGATTGGATGTCAGCGACTTGCACTGAGTGAGCCGTCAGGAATTGAACGCTCTCATGGATCGATTGCACGAACTCGCTGACCTCGCCCGCCGTCACGCTGCACTCGGGGTCTCGCCAGAAGACTGTCCGGGGATGCTGTTGATCACCAGCGGTGACGTCACACCCGCAGTGCAGGTGGTCTATGAGCCCATGCTGTGCGTGATCCTCGAAGGGGCGAAGCAGACGACGTTGGGTGCCGAGAGCTACGTCTATCACGCAGGCGATTATCTGGTGGTCTCGGCCGATCTGCCGGTCAGCGGTCAGGTGATGCAGGCGCCCTATACTGCGGTCGGCATTCCGCTGAGCCCCGCCGCCATCGCCGAACTGATGATCGAGACGGGGTCGTCGACCTCGGAAGAGGCGCCGAAGCGAGCGCTCGCGGTGAGCCGGATGGACGACGACCTGATCAACAGCGTGGGCCGGTTGATCCGATTGCTGGAACGACCGCAGGACGTGGCGGTGATGGCGCCGATGATCCGGCGCGAGATATTGTGGCGGCTGCTGGCTGGCGAGCATGGCGCGATGGTGCGCCAGATCGGCGCGGAGGACGGACGGCTGGGTCGCGTCCGGCGGGTTATCAGATCGCTGCGTCAGGACTACGCCAAGCCGATCCGGATCGAGGATCTGGCGGAACTGGCCGGGATGAGCGAGACCTCGCTGCATCGCCACTTCAAGGCCGTGACCTCGATGAGCCCGCTGCAGTTTCAGAAGCAGGTGCGGCTGCAGGAGGCGCGCAACCGGCTGCTGGGGCAGGGTGGCGATGTGGCGGGTGTTGGGTTCGCCGTGGGCTATGACAGCCCGAGCCAGTTCAGTCGCGAATACAGCCGTCAGTTCGGCCGGCCTCCGGGCCGCGATCTGGAACGGTTGCGCGCCGATCCGACGCTGGCGATGGCGGTTTAGGCCCGTGCCGCGGGTGGCGCCGTATCGAGATCAGCTTGCGGCCTTGATCTCTTCGATATCGTCCACG
>DASVTM010000431.1:0-2211 GCA_036387575.1 Brevundimonas sp. | reverse complement strand
CGTCGTCGATCAGGGCGATGGCGATGGCGCTGCTGCACAGGGCCATCTGGTGATCGTAACGACGCTCCCCGTCGGGCGGCGGGGCCTCAGCCACCGTATCCAGCGCGGCCTCGGCATAGCCAATCCCCAGCGCCCGATAGCGCGCCAGTTGCGGCTGCAGCCGACGGGTGAAATCGGAGAAATCCGTCCGTTCGGGCGCCGACCATGCCAGTTCCGCCAGCGCGGCGGTCCTCGGGAAAGCCATGTATTCGACCCGGTCCTCGGTCAGCATATGCTCGGTGAAGATGTTGCCCTGAACGCCCAGCACGTGTTTGGCCTGCTCGGGGGTCATCCCCGCCCACGGATCGAAGTCGTAGAGGCCCTGCATGGTCGACATGACCACCCGCCCCGGCGCCCCGTCGTTGGGGCTCTGGCGATAGTCGAAATAGAAGGTGGGTCCGGGCGTCAGGACCGTATCGTGGCCAAGCCGCGCCGCCTCGATCGCGCCCTCGACGCCGCGCCATGACATCACGGTCGCCGACCCCTCCAGACCGCCTTCGAGGATTTCATCCCATCCGATCAGGCGTCGACCGTGAGCGTTCAGATGGGTCTCCATCTGCTTCATGAACCAGCCCTGCAGCTGCATCTCATCGGTCAGGCCCAGCGCGCGCATATGCGCCTGAGTGCTCGGCGAGGCCTTCCATTGGTCCTTGGCCGCCTCGTCGCCGCCAAGATGGATGTACTGCCCCGGAAACAGATCCATCACCTCGTCCAGCACCGAAGTCAGGAAGACTATGGTCTCGGGCTTCGTATTGAACAGGGTGTGATAGACGCCCCAGTCGGACGGCACGGCCGCAACGGCGCTGTCCGGCGCGTCTCGCACGCCGAGTTCGGGATAGGCCGCGACAGCCGCGCTGGCGTGTCCCGGCACGTCGATTTCGGGCACGACGGTGATGCCGCGCGCCGCGGCATAGGCGACGATCTCGCGCACCTGAGCCTGGGTGTAGAAGCCGCCGTAGAGACGCGGCTGTCCGGTCGCCGGGTCGATGTCTGTCTGGGCGGCATGGCCTTCGGGCACGCGCCATGCGCCGATCTCGGTCAGCTTGGGATGGCTGCGGATCTCCAGCCGCCAGGCCTGATCGTCGGTCAGGTGCCAGTGGAAGACATTAAGCTTGTGCAGGGCCATCCAGTCGATGAACCCCTTGATGAACTCGGGCGACTGATAGTGGCGCGCTGAATCCAGCATGACACCGCGCCAGGCGAAACGCGGCGCATCAGTGATCCGCACGGCGGCGATCGGCGCCGGACCCGTTGGCGTTTGGGTCGCCAGCTGCCACAGGGTGATCAGACCGTATTGCAGGCCTGCGTCGTCGCCGGCCGAGATCGAGACGCGATCCGGCGCGACGGCCAGATCGTAGCTCTCGGCTTTGTTCAATGGAGCGCGGGAAAGGACGATATCGCCTACGCCCTCGTCCGTGACGATCACCGACAGGTTCCGGGTGCGGCCCATCAGACCCGCAAACCGGTCGGCGGCCGCTCTGGCCTTGGTGTCGTTGACGGGAACGACCAGCCGGGCGCCATCCTTGAGAATGTAGCGCCCTTGAGCAGCCTCGACGCTGGCCGGTTGCGGGATAATCGCGGCGACTGGAGCTTCGGTCACGACCGGGGCGGCGCCTGAAACAGGCTCAGCCTTCAGGACCGCGCATCCTCCGAGGGACAGCACGAGAGCAACCAGCACGACAGTAGAGGAGTTCAGCATTCTACGCTTCCGATCCGGCGGTCTCCCGATGACCTCGCGGATGGCGAAGCCTAGGTCGGCGCGCCCGGGAAAAACAGGCAGGAGACAGCGAACCGCCTCCTGCCCAGTCGTCAGGGTTGGTCAGTAGCGGTAGCGAACGCCCGCGTAGATCGATCGGCCATTGTCGTAGACCGCGCGGGGCCGGATCGTATTGCCTGCAAACTGTTCGATATTCTCGTCCAGCAGGTTCTGGCCTTCGAGCGTCAGGGCGACCTGTCTGGTCACGTTCCACGAGATCGACCCGTCCAGCGATCCGATCTCATCCTGATTCAGCTGGGTCGAGCGGTCGAAGGTGACGAAGAAGTCCGAGCGATAGTTGTAGGCCAGCCGCGCCGAAAGAACGTCGTCCTCATAGTAGACGGCGGCGTTGTACGAGTTCTTGGAGTTGCCCGGCAGCGGATCGCCGCTTTCCGTCTCGACGTCCGAATAGGTGT
>DASVTM010000430.1:0-3625 GCA_036387575.1 Brevundimonas sp. | reverse complement strand
ATGGCCGACCGTCGAGCATAGACGCCGTCGTTGATGGCGCGGGCCAGAGCGTCGTTCTGGTTCACCGCCGCGACGAAGTTCGCGACCGGGAGCCCCATCTTGCGCGCCGCGATGCCGGCGAAGGCGTCGCCGAAATTGCCGGTCGGGACTACGAAAGTCGGAGCGCGCGTCTCGCCCGCCGCAGCCAATTGCATGGAGGCAGAGACGTAATAGGGGATCTGCCCGGCGAGCCGCGCCCAGTTGATGGAGTTGACCGAGGAAAACCGGCCACGATCACGCAGGCTTTCGTCGGCCAGCAGGCCTTTCACCAGTCGTTGGCAGTCATCGAAATCGCCTCGAACGGCCAGGTTCAGGACGTTGTCAGCCTCGACCGTCGTCATCTGTCGGCGCTGAACGGCGGAGACCCGGTCGAGCGGGTGCAGGACGACCAGGTCGATGCGGTCCTTGTTTGCAAAGGCGTTGACGGCCGCTGCGCCGGTGTCACCACTGGTCGCCGTGACGAGCGTCAACCGTTCGCCCGAAGCTTCCAGAGCCTCTTCGGACAGTGCGGCGGCCAGCTGCATGGCCAGATCCTTGAAGGCCGCCGTGGGCCCATGCCATAGCTCGAGCATCCAAAGATCGTCACTGAGCTGAACCAGTGGGGTCACGTCAGGGCGGTCGAACCCGGCGACCAGACGAGCCAGCGCCCGGTCGAGCGCCCCTTCAGGCAAGGCGTCGCCGATATAGGGCGCCATCGCTGCTTTCGCGATCTGGACGTAGGACTGGCCGGGAGCCGTCGCTCCGGCGGGCAGGGTGGGCCAGGCCGAGGGCATGTAGAGGCCGCCATCCGGCGCCATCCCACGCAGCAGGGCGTCAGCGAAGGTCGTCGGGGTCGTATTCCCACGGGTCGAGATGTAGCGAGCGGCGGCGTCGGTCATGGCTATGTTTCGTAGCCAGCCAAAATGGCGGCGTCACCCGCATTCCGCCGCAACAGGCGCCCTTTCTCCTGCAAGTTCCGGCGATCTGCGCTGATGGCGGCAAGGGCTGAGCCTGCGACATGACGGCCGGGCGAATGTGCGCGTGGGGTCTGGCGTCTTTCGATGTGACCGGCCATGTCTGGTGAGATGAAATGCAACGGCCCTATCAGGCGCAAGGCGTGAGACGTCGGGACCTTCTGTTTCGGCTGGGGTTGATCGGTGCGACCGTGGCCGGCGGCTGGTGGTTTCGCGACAACGTCCTGTGGCGCAAGCCTGACATCTTCCTGCCGACCGAGCCGGAATGGCTGCCCTTCGCGGAGCGGCGTGCCTCGGTGCCGACGGTCGAGGTCCTGCTGGGGGATCGACCGATCCGAGCTTTGATAGACAGTGGGGCCCAGTATTCGGTGATCGATCGCGCCTTGCTGGCCGAGATCGGCGCGCCCGAGACATTCGACATGCCGATCGTCGCATACGGCGTCGGTGGCCAGGCCCAGGTCGGCAAGGGGGTTACGCTTGATGTCACCGTCGGCGCGACCAAGGTTTCCCATCTGCGCACGGCAATCCTGGCGCTCGGGCCCTTGGCGTCAAAAGCCGGTCTCGGGACGTCGTTGATCCTGGGTCAGGACGTGCTGGGCGAACTGATGCTGGATCTGGACGTCGAGCGGCGTCGGCTGCGGTTTCTGCCTGCAAATGCTGGCAGTGGCGCCGCTGGATGGCCGGACAACGTCGCCGCTGTGGACGTGCGTCGTGAACGCGGCGCGTTGAAGACCACGGTCACCGTCGAGGGTGCGACGGTCGAAGCCGTGATCGATACCGGCTCGTCAGCGATAATCGCACTCAGCCGATCGACTGCGACAGCCGCCGGACTGCTGGATGAACGCGAGCGTCGCGACGGAACCAGCATCGTGCTCGGCGGCTCCATGGCCTCGACCATCGTACAGGCGAGAACCATGACCTTCGCTGACCAGCTCTATGAACGGGCCGAGGCGGCGGTCTATGCCGACGTCGCCCTTCCGGGCTTCCCCGACGCTTTGGTCGGGATGGCGGCCTTCGCCGGACGACGAGCGGTCCTCGATCTGGGCGGCGGACGGATGTGGGCGTCGCGCCAGCTGGACCTGACCGTCGGGCGCTAGAAACCGATCTCGGCTTTCAGGGCCTCGGCCGTGATGCCGGACGCCCGTAGTTCTGCGAGGGCCACCGACTTGTCGCGTTTAGCGTAACGCTTGCCGTCAGGGCCGAGCAGCAATGGGTGATGACGATAAACAGGAGTCGGGAGATCTAGCAGGGCCTGTAGCACCCGCTGGACAGACGTGACCTCGATCAGGTCCTCTCCCCTGATCACGTGCGTCACACCCTGCAAGGCGTCGTCGATAACGGCGGCGATGATGTATCCGGCGCCGATGTCCTTACGCCCGACGACCATGTCGCCCAACCGTTCAGGCGTCGCGTGGTGGACGCCGGGGCGCACGCGTTCCTCGACCCAGGTCAGGGCCGACAGGTCACCCAGCCGATCGCGCGCTGCGTCCAGCGACAGTCGCCAGGCGAAAGCCTCACCGCGCGCCAGACGTTCGGCCTCTTCGTCAGTCGCCATCGGACCATAGCTGAAGGCATGAGGATCGTTCGGGTCGTCGGAATGCGGCGCGACACCAGCGAGCGCCATCAGCTCCTTGCGCGTTCGAAAGCATCGATAGAGTACTCCCATGTCGCGCAGCCGTTCGAGAGCCGCGTCATAATCCGCGCGATGTTCGGATTGACGCCGAAGGGGCTGCTCCCAGTCGATGCCGAGCCAGACCAGATCCTCGATGATCGCCGCCTCGTACTCCGGACGGCAACGAGTGAAATCGGTGTCCTCGATCCGCAGGAGAAAGCGAGCGCCTTCTGTTTTGGCCGCCTCCTGCATCGCGGCCGAGACGGTCAGGATGGAAAAGGCATGACCCCGATGCAGGAGGCCGGTCGGGGAGGGCGCGAACCGCGTGACAAACGTCATCCGTAGCGTGCCATTCGCAACATCAAGTCCTCACCAGTGCGCCTGCGCTGGTAGCTGTCTGAACCGCTTTCAGGATGGTGTCGTCGTCGATGAAATCGAACAATGCGCACAAGTCTTCGACCGCGAAATCCGCTTGTGAAAACGCCCAGTTCATGGCGATTGCGACTGGCCCCATGAAGCTAGGCGGGATCAGGTTGGTGCGACGATATCTGGTTAGCATCTTTCGAGTTGGAAGGCCGTAGCGACCGACCGGTTGCATCAGCCTTTCCTGGGTCATGGCCAGATCATCTGCAAACTGAGGATCGGCCGCCAATGCGGAAAGCCTCCGACCCAGATCGGCCAGATGTGATTGCAAGGCTCTGCCCCCATCGTGATGCGCAGGTGGCAACCACGCGCGGAACGCCGGGTCCTGCAGCGCTGCATTTTCCAGAAGCGAGAAAATAGCCCGGCCATAGAGAGGAGTGACAGAGAAGGTCACGTGCAGCGAAGCGTCTGCCTGGGCGAGCGCGTCGTGATACCAGCCCCGCGGCAGGTAGAGGACGTCGCCCGGACGCATTCGAACTTCTTGCATCAGCGCGCCCCGGGTCCTCTCCAGCCTTGCCGGGGTTTGTTCCGGAGCGAAGTTCACCGGGTTTTCAGCCCTGTTCTGATAGAGGCGCCAGACTTTCTCACCTTCGCAGTG
>DASVTM010000429.1:0-5091 GCA_036387575.1 Brevundimonas sp. | reverse complement strand
ATTTGGACCCTGCTCTGCTGCCTCTACTGCGGCGCTGGAGTCGCCCGGAGCCGTTCCGTTCGCAGCGATCTTGATTGCAAGCCGGCCCGCGGGATTGAAGACGACACGGCTCATGCCCTCGATGTCTCGACGACCGGATCGTGTCCGCCATTGGGCATGGATGTGCCTGAGCGCGGACACTCGCAACGTCACTGGAACCTGATCCCAATGTTCCAGCACAAAGCGGGTTCGCCAGGCGAAGATGGTGCGGGACAGTGGGGCGGCGTTGTAGGAGTTGCTCAGATCGGTGACGCATAGACGGGCACAGCGCTTCGCGGCGTTTCGCTCGGCCACAGCCGCGATGAGCCAAGCTTGACCATCTGCAGGTGAGCGGCGTGTCGCCTCCCGCAAGGCATCGAGGCTTTGCACTTCGGTCGCCCGATTCTGCCGCACAATGCCCGTCGCCAGAATCCCGCCTGCGAGAAGGAGTGTCGCGCTGGCGCAAATCGCCACGCCGCCAAGACGAAGACGCGGCCGACGCGAGAGACTGAAGCCGGGTTTGATCCCGCCTCGTTTGTTCTGACCTCGAAGACGCGGCATCGTGGAGGCGTAGCCGAGCCCCAGGAATAGCGCCCACTGGGCAGAGAGCGATGGAACTTCCAGCCCGTAGTCGACAAAACCGTGCAGCAGGATCATTACACTCATCGCGATCACCACGGGCGGCCAGCGCGATGGCCTGCGGCCCAGCAAATGCGATGTGATCCCGCCCAGGACGACGGCGATTACGCCCCACATGGCGAGTGTGCCGACAAGCCCGGCTTCCTCCAGCCACTGAAGGTAGACGTTGTGCAGGGCTCGCACCGACCACAGGCGGTCGACCGTCGACGGTGTCTGAACCATCGCATTCACGCGTTCAAAAGCCCCTGCACCATAGCCCTGCCAGAGCTCGGACCGAATGGCGGGCCAGTGGGCGTTGATGATCGCCGCACGCACGTCGATGTCCGTGGCCGCCGCACTCAGGCGACCAGAGATCGGTGACAGCAGGACGGCCGCAACGACGATGATGGCGGCGCCTGTGGCCGCCATCAGGGAGGACCTGACCCAACCTGTTCGGCGGGCCATGGCCGCACGACCCAACATCAGAAAGGCACTTGCTGCGAGGGTCGCCGCCAACGCTCCGCGCGACGCGGTCAGAAGCAGTGCGATGGCAAGAAGCGCGACAGAAACGCTCACTGCGATCCTGCGGCCCGAAACTCGAGAGGACCGCCCCCGACGGAAAAGCAGGCCGAACGAGGCGACGAGGGCCATCCCGAAGAAGGCCCCTGCCGAGTTGGCGCTAAGGAATGTGCCGGCGAGCCGGTCCGAGTGGTAGGGGCGATCCACTCCATAAAGCGTATCCGGCGCAATCCAGAAGCCCAGGATCGCGACCCCGGCATAGAGCGTTGCAGCGGCGACGAAGGCGTTCATGAAGAAGGCCGCACGTGACCGTGACGCGCCGATCAAAATGCCCTGAATGAAAACGCAGGCCAGACCGCCCATTCGGCAGAGCGCGATGAGCGAAGCCTCGGTGTTGATCGAGCCGGTCGGACTGACGAGCCATGGAAATGCCGCGAAGAGTCTCGGGTTTTCGCCAGGGATCAGACTGATCACGAGAAACACCAGGACAATAGCGTACAAAATGCCGGGCAGCAGCAGGCGCCCCGGTCTCAGCGCCTGTCGCGCCCATGGCGCGGTCAGCGCGCGCAGGACGAGGGCCGCTTGCACAAGGGCGAAAGCGAGTGAAAGGTCGTTCCGGTTTGCGCCAAAGAGGAGGTGAGCGATGAATATCTGGGCCAAGACCGCCCAGATGAGCTCCAGCTCGCGGGCCGACAGGCCCCGTCCGGCGTGCAGCCACGGCCGCCAACGGAAATCGCCCGGCGGCCCCCTCCACGCCGTCAGAGTCTCAGCCATAATAGGCCTTGTAGTCCTTGTAGTAGTAGCCGCTGTCCCCGTAGCCCGTTCGGGCCTGCGCCTTCATGTCGACCTTGGTCAAGACGACGCCTCCGATGAAAGCTCCGGTTGAGGCCAGAAGACGCAACGAGCTTTCGATGGCCTTGCGCGGGGTCTTCGACCAGCGCGCCAGGACGATCACCGCATCCGCCTGATGCGCGATCATCCGGGTGTCGGCGATGGGTAGCACAGGGGCTGTGTCAAGAACGATCAAATCGAAATGCTGTCGCAGTTCTGCGATCAGCTTTTCGATCGCAGCGCCGCCAAACAGGTCACGCGCTACGCCGACATCCCCCGCGATAGGGAGGATCATCGCTTCGGTCCGGCTGTCCTTGATCACAGCCTGCGCCAGGGTGGCGGAGCCCGAAAGAACCTCCACCAAGCCGACGTTGATGTCTTGTTCGATGTATCGACGAACGGCCCGTTGGCGCAGGTCGCAATCGACGATGATCGCCTTCAGGCCGCCGAGCGCCGCCGACCGCGCCAGACACATCGCGCTGGTCGTCTTTCCTTCACCGGGAAGCGATGACGTAACCACAACAACCTGCACCGGACCGCCGCTGCCCGAGAACGCGATCGAGGTTCGCAGACTGCGGAACGATTCCGCGAAGGCCGACATGGGTTTGTCGACGAGGAAGTCTGTCGGTCCAGCCCGTGACCGGACTCCGGGCTCGAACGTGGATTTCAGCTCGGGAATAGCGCCAAGGGAGCGCAGGTCGAAGAGCCGCTCCACGTCGTCAGACGTTCGAACGCCGTTGTCGAGGGCCTCGGCCAGGATGACCATAGCCAGACCGGCCCCGATCCCGAGAAGGACGCCCAGTCCAAGCTGGAGAATCTTGTTGGGATAGCTGGCGTCGGTTGGCACGCTTGCAGCCGAAACGATACGGGCATCGGAGTGCTCCAGCCCCTGCTGGGCGCTGGTTTCCTTGTAGCGGTTCAGATAGCTCTCATAGAGCACCCGGACGGACTGGGCCGACCGCTCGAGCTCGTTTAGCCGGACGCCAGCCCGGTTGTTGCCGGCCAGGTTCTGACGGGCGTTGCCGACGCTCCCGGCGATGACCCCTGTCCGTTGACGGGCGACGCGGGCCTGCGCATCAAGATTGGAGATGATGCGCTGGACCTCGGCGTTGATCTGCCCGTCGATATCGCGAAGTTCGCGGTCTGCGCGCAGCATTTCCGGGTGTCGCGGGCCGTAGCGGCCCGACAGGTCGGCAACGCGAGCGCTCAGGGTCGCGCGCTGTTGCCGCAGCTGTTGAATCACCGGCGAATCGAGCGCCTCGCCGACATCCTGCCCGTTACTGCCGCGCGCCAGTTGCTGACGGGCGATCGCAAGACGCGCGTCGGCAGCCGCCTGCTCGGTGGCCGCCGCGGCCCGTTGCTGCTCAAACGAGGAAATTTCCTGTTCGACAAGGGTGGCGCCCTGCGCGCTCATCAGATTATTGGCGATCTTGTACTGCTGGACCGCGACCTCGGCCGTCTGGACCTCGGCCGCAAGCTCGCCGACACGACGCTGAAGCCACTCGTTCGCCTGGCGATTGGCGGTGAATTTGGCATCCAGCTGATCCGTGAGATACTGTTCCGCAAAGGCGTTGGCTACCTTTGCCGCAAGCTTGGGGTCTTCGGACTCGAAGCCTACATTGATCACGTCGGTCAGGCCTGCCCGGCGGATGCTGAGCCGCGACATGACGGTATCAACGATTTTCTGTCGCGCGTTGCCGGTCGGAGGAGCCGCCCGGCTGGTATCTGCCGCCGCGGCGGGCCGGAAAGCATTCAGCAAACCGGGGCCACCGCCTGCAAACTCGGGGATCTGATCGAGGCGGAGGCCAGTGACGACTTTCTCGGCCAGGGCGCGGGAGCGGAGAACCTCCACTTCGGTATCAACGGCATTGGCGGCGGTCGGCGTTTCCGGCAGGGCCAGCGAATCCTGCACCACAGGCGTCGGTTTGGTGTCCAGCAGGATATCCGAGGACGCGGTATATCGCGGCGTGGCCAGCAGGATCGAAACGACTGCAGCTCCGATGATGACTGCGACGACCACCGCGAAAAGGCGGAGTCGCCGACGGAAGGCGGCGATCAACCTGTTGGGGTCAAAGCCGCCGCCTGCGCTGTCCGCCGACTGCAGGGCCGGTGGAGTCATCGTGTTCATTTGAGGCACTCTTGAAATTGTTGCGGTCAGCGCTGCAAGACGAAGGCCAGCTGGAAGCGGTTGATCCGGTAGTCTGTCGTTGCCGACAGACCCGAGGAGTCGCGTTCCAGATGTTCAAAGCCCGCACTGATCGCGAGGGTGCGATTGACCTTGTAGGTCGCCTCGATCTGGGAGGTCCAGGTGTTGTCATCACGATCGATGTCGCCATAATCGGCCGCCTCATACGTCGCACCCGCAGACAGCACGAGGTTGCGTCGGACCTCATAATCAGCCGTCAGCCCCGCAGTCGTGGAGAGGTAGCCCGAGATACCTGCGCCGGTGGCGTCCTCAACGGTGCGCCCGGTGACGAAGCTGACCGTCAGAAGATCGCTTGGAAACCACTCCAGACGGGCGCGGCCGGTCAGGTTCGCGAAATCCTCCAGGTCGGCTGCGGTGTAATCCTGCGTGAGATAGCCCAGCTGGACCTCGCCCCGGGCGAGACGGCTGATGTCGAAATTCGCCCCGAGGGAGATCTCGGACCCGTCTGAGTCGCGATCCGTAACGACATCGGGCGGCGACAGGTCGTATTCCCGCGTGTTGAACACCGCCTCGAAGAACACCGCCGTATCCGGACTGACTGCATATTCGCTGCGTCCGGTTACGGCGGTGACGCTGCGGTCGCGGTCGTCCTGGAAGACCTGCCCCCCCAGGGCGTCGACGCCATTCTGGTAGTCAAGCTCGACACGGTCTATCCGGCCCAGCAGTCGCAACCTGTTGAAGCTATGGACGAGCTGAAGGTTTGCGCCGGTCTGGTCGTATTCGACGGGCTCTGCGACATTCGTCGGCGCGTTGTTTGATGTCCGCAGCTCCGTGAACTTGCCGTAGTCGGCCCCGAAACCGATTGACGTATCACGTCGTACGTCGACCTGGCCGGTGCCGCCGACCTGATAGTTGGTGAAGTTCTCGGAACCATTGTCCTGGTAGTCGGCACGTCGCAG
>DASVTM010000428.1:0-1946 GCA_036387575.1 Brevundimonas sp. | reverse complement strand
TGCCTGGTTCCGGCCCGACAACGCCACGCTGGTGGTTGTCGGCGACGTGACCATGGCCGAGCTGCAGCCTCAGCTGGAACGGGCCTTCGTCGGTTGGCGCGCGCCGTCCACGCCTCTGCCGGCCAAGCCGGAAGCCACTGTGGCTACGGCTCCGGCCCAGCCGCAGGTGTTCCTGGTCAACCGCCCGGGTCCGCAGTCGATCATCATGGCCGGTCGCCTGACTGCGCCATTCGACGCCGCGACCGAGCCGGGTCTGGACACGTTCAACTCGGCATTGGGCGGCACCTTCACCAGCCGCATCAACATGAACCTGCGTGAGGACAAGCACTGGTCCTACGGCGCCAGCTCAGGTGTTCGCACCGCCAACGGGCCTCGCCTGTTCGCGGCGACGGCGGCGGTTCAATCCGACAAGACCGCCGAGAGCACCGCCGAAGTCCGCAAGGAACTGGCGGAGGTCATCAGCCAGCGGCCGATGACCCAGGCCGAGATCGACGCGACCAAGGCCAACCTCGTTCAGGGCATGGCTGGCGAGTGGGAAACCAACGGCGCGGTCATGAACGACCTTACCCAGATGGTCGTCTATGGCCGTCCCGAGAACTACTTCGACACCTACGCCGAACGGGTCCGCGCAACGACTCCGCAGTCGGCTTCGCTCGCGGCTCAGTCCGTGGTCGGTACGGGTCCGACGACCTGGGTCATCGTCGGCGACGTGGCCACGATGAAGCCGAAGATCGAGGCGCTGAACCTCGGTCAGGTTCAGGTCGTGGACGTCAACGGCAACCCGGTTCCTTAAGGAGCCGGCGACCGCCGCCAGAACGGCGAAGGGGCCGGTGAGTGATCACCGGCCCCTTTTGCTTGTCTAACTGTATCCCCTTGAGGGGAGGACTTAGGCTTCCGCTTGCCAGCCGCCGGCCAGCGCCTTGAACAGGGCGATCTGGTAGGTGGTGACCAGAGCGTCGGACTGGGCCAACTGAGCGTCGGCGCCGGCCAGTGTGCGCTCTGCGTCGAGCACGATCAGGAAGTTATCCGCGCCGGCTTCGAAGCGTAGGCGTGACAGGCGAGCGGCGGTTGCGGCCTGATCCCGCGCAGCGGTCAAGGCCGTGCGACGGTCCAGTTCGTTGGCGTAGTTGGTCAGAGACGTCTCCGTCTCCTGCAGCGCGGCCAGCACCGTCTGGTCGAAATTGGCCAGAGCCGCATCGGTCAGGGCGCTGGTCTGGGCGATCCGGGCGCGCGCGACCGCGATGTTGGGGAACGACCAGCTGATCAGCGGGCCAAACGAGAACCGGTAGTTCTCGTCCTTGCCCAGATCGTCTGAGTCCAACGCCGTGGAGCCGAACGATCCGCCAAGGCTGATGCTCGGGTACAGCGACGCCGTGGCGACGTTGACGCGAGCGGCCGCAGCAGCGATCTGACGTTCGGCCTGACGCACGTCGGGACGGCGGGCCAGAAGCGCGGCGCCGTCGCCGACCGGGATCGGCTGCGACAGTTGCGGCGGACGGGCGCAGCTGCGGGCGGCTTCGGAGACTTCTGCCGGTGTCCGACCTGTGAGGGTCGACAGACGGAACAGGGCCTCGTCACGTGCGGCGCGCAACGTCGGGATCGTAGCGCGGGTCTGGGCCAGTGCGACCTGGGCGCGCGAGGTGTCGAGACCGGTGCCTGCGCCGCCTTCCAGCAGGCGCTGGGTCAGGTCGGCGGTGTTCTGCTGCAGGCCCAAGGTCCGTTCGGCGACGGCGATCTGGGCGTTGGCGGAACAGGCGTCGGCATAGGCGCGGGCGGTCTCGGCGGCGACGCTGACGCGGATCGTGTCGACAGCTTCGGTCTGAGCGTCGGCGTCGGCCCGGGCGGCGCGGATGGAGGATCCGACGCGACCGAACAGATCGATCTCGTAGGACGCGTCCAGACCGACGTCATAGGTGTCGATCTCGGGCAGTTGCGCGCCAGTCGGG
>DASVTM010000427.1:0-3041 GCA_036387575.1 Brevundimonas sp. | reverse complement strand
GACGGCAGGACGAAAGTCTCTGCGGGCAACAACGCACGCAGCTTTTCCAGCGACGTCAGCCAGTCCCCCAGCGGATCCTGCATCGGCTCCGTAGGCCAGACCGAGACGTTCGATGAGATGCGCGGAAGGATCTGATCACCGGCCAGAAACACGCCGTCAGACTGTCGCCACAGGCAGACGTGTTCGGGGCTATGGCCATTGCCGACGACGATGCTCCAGATGTCGCCATTGATCTCAATATCGTCGCCTTCGCTGAGCCGATGATAGCTCTGAGGCATCGGATAGACGCCCTTGCCGAAGCGTCCGAACTGACTCCGCCAGACATCGATCTGCTCGTCGTCCCAACCTGCGGCGCGGAAGAAGATTTCGCCCTCGCGAGGCGCAGGGCCAGTATCGGCGACCAGCATGCGGGCCGTGACGTACTCGAGCCGTGACATCAGCAAGGGCACGCCGAACCGCGCACAAAGCCAACCTGCCAGCCCGAGATGGTCTGGATGCATGTGGGTGCAGATCACCCGCTTGACCGGCTTGCCGCCCAACGGACCGATGAACGCGGCTTCCCAGCCGGCGATGGAGACCTTGGTGTTCAGACCGGTGTCGATCAGCGTCCATCCGTCGCCGTCAGCCAGCGCATAGACATTGATGTGATCCAGCGACATCGGCAGGGGCAGCCGCAGCCACAGCACGCCCGGCGCGGCCTCGACAGCCTCACCCGGAGCCGGAGGCGAGCCGAGCGGATACGTCAGACCGCGTTCGACGCGCGGTCCGGACGCCACCTCCATCGGGATCACGCCATCAGCCAAGTCAGTCTCCTATCGAAACGATCTTTAGTCGCAAGCGAGCTTCGACGTCCATAGTGCCGACCGGGAATAGCTTGACCCGGCTGCAGACCGACGCAAAGGATAAGAACCTGATCCTTCAGTTGCCCGGAGCCGTCGCGTGTTCAAGAAAATCCTAGCCATGGCCGCCGCCATGGTCCTTACGGCGGGAGCTCCCGTGCTGGCGCAGACCGCCACCCCGCCCGTCGTCAATCCCGGAAACACTGACAACAACGGGACACAGGTTAATGGCATGGACCGCACCATCACCGGTGAACGCGTTACTGCAGGCCGAATCCAGGGCCGCCAGCGCGCGCGCGACCGCGCTGCGGAACAAGCTGAAGGAGCGCGCGCCCAGCAGCCGGCGCGCGGACGTGGTGATTCCGCCGCACCCAACCTGGAGCAGGTCAAGGCAGCCGCACAGGCGCTGGCGACCGCCACCAACAGCGGCTGCACGATCGCCGAAGCCACGCTGCGTGGGGAAAGCCCTGAAAAGCAGTCGGTCTACGAGGCCACCTGCACCTCCGGGCCCGGCTTCATCCTGATCGGTTCGACGCCCCCGCAAGCCGTGGATTGCGTGATCCTGTCGGGACAAGCGGATATCTCGCGCTCTCGTGACCCTGCCGCCGATGTCGGCCTGCAGTGCGAAATGGAGCCAAACAAGAACGTCCTAGCGGTCGTTACGGGCTACGCCACGCAAGCCGGAGTGGCCTGCACGGTTGATCAAGGATCGTCGGTCGGCAAGTCGGCCGAAGGCAATGTCATCTATGAGATCGGCTGCACCGGTACGGACGGCTACTGGCTCGAGAAGACGGCAACCGGCTGGACCACCACCGAATGCATGAAGCTAATGAGCCGCAGCGCCACCTGCAAATACACGACGCCTGTCGAGCAGGCCGCGACGCTCAAGAAGTGGTTTGAAGGCAGCGCCGCCGCGCCTTGCGATGTCGCTCAAGCCCGCTTCATGGGCTCCAACGCCAATGGCTCTTTCTACGAAGCCAAATGCGTAGCAGGCGACGGCCTGATCGTGCGCTTCGACACCGCCATGGCCGTGCAGCAGGTTTATCCCTGCGCCGAGGCCCAGCGCATCGGCGGCGGCTGCACCCTGACCGTCGTTGCATTAGCCCCGGCAACCGCACCGGCGGCTGCACCTACGACGCAGCAATAGTCTCAGGCTCGAACCTACTCTTCGAGAGCCGTCCCGTTCCCGGGGCGGCTCTTTTGTTTGCGGTCCGACCTCACGACCGCAAACCGGCTTTCCCTTTACCCGGCCACGCACTAGCGTCCGGCGCATGCGCATCGCCACCTGGAACGTCAATTCCGTCAACGCCCGCCTGCCGACGGTCATCGCCTGGCTCGAGGCGGCTATGCCCGACGTTGTCTGCTTCCAGGAGATCAAGACGATCGACGAGAAATTCCCTCGCGAGGAGTTCGAACGTCTGGGCTACAATATCGAGACCCACGGCCAGAAGACCTACAACGGCGTGGCCATCCTGTCGAAATACCCTCTGTCAGACGTGCGGCGCGGACTTCCCGGAGCCGAGGGCGCAGGCATAGACGGCGCGGATGACGATCATGCCCGCTATATCGAGGCGGTGGTCGAGGGCCCGGTCCCGGTGCGGGTGGGCGCGATCTACCTCCCGAACGGCAATCCGGTTGCGACCGGCAAATTCCCCTACAAGCTTGCGTGGGTCGAGCGGCTGAACGCCCACGCTCGCGACTTGCTGTCGCTTGAAGAACCCTTCGTTCTGTGCGGCGACTACAACGTCATACCCCAGCCCGAAGACGCCAAAAACCCCGCAAACTGGATCGGCGACGCCCTGTTCCAGCCAGAAAGCCGTGCGGCCTTTCAGGCGCTCAAATGGCTGGGTCTGTCCGAGGCCGGCGAACTGGGCGAGCAGCCTCCCGGGACCTACACCTTCTGGGACTATCAGGCCGGCGCCTGGCAGCGTGACAATGGCATCCGCATCGACTTCCACCTGCTCTCGCCACAGGCTGCCGACCTGTTCCGTGGCGTGGAAACCCATCGCGACGCGCGCGACATGGACAAGCCTTCGGACCACGTTCCCGTCGTGGTCGAGTTGTCGGACATTCCGACCTTGGCCGCCTGACGTGACCGAAGCGCTGAGGGTCATCCTGCTGGTCGGTCTCGCAGCGGCGGCCCTGACCACCGGCGCCTTGACGCTCAACTGGTGGATGGAGCCTGAGCGGCGGCTTCGACGC
>DASVTM010000426.1:0-9286 GCA_036387575.1 Brevundimonas sp. | reverse complement strand
ACTACCACTTCATCACCGTCACCCTGACGAATGGCGACACGTACCAAACGCGCTCGACCTACGGCAAAGAGGGCGACGTCCTGAACCTGGACATCGATCCGTCGACCCACCCTGCCTGGACCGGCGGGAACCAGCAGATGCTGGACCGTGGCGGCCGCGTCTCGCGCTTCAACAACAAGTTTGGCGGCTTCATCAAGAAGTAAGGTCGTTTCGAGCGCAGCGACTGCGCTTTTACGATCACGAAAGGCGCCGGTCATCAGACCGGCGCTTTTTGTTTACGGGGAAGCCCGGTAACATCGACTCGTTCTTCGCTTACGAGCGAGACGAACGGATCAAGAGCGGACGACGATGAATCGACGGGAATTAAGCTTCGGCATCGCAACCGCTGCGATCGCTTCTGCAGCAGGGTCCGCGCAGGCCGCCCAGTATCGCCGCTCGCAGCCTCGCGTCGCCATACCCGCAGTCGCGGCGACGCGCGGCGGCCAGGGCGTCTACGCTCCGCAGATCGCGCGTCTGCCCGCCACTCTTCAGGATGACGTCCGTAAATTCTACGAGATGAACGGCTGGAAGACGGTCTGGGCTCCGCAACAGGTACAAGCCCTCAATGCCGTGGCCCGGAAGTCGGAAAACCACGGTCTGCCCGCGACCGATTTCTTCGACTTCGTCGGCCTCGCCGCCGATCCGGCCAGCGCGGAGGTCCGCACCACCGCCGCCGCTATCTCGTATGCCCAGGTTCTTGCCGAAGGCCGCGTCCGGCCCGAGGATGTCGAAGACCTGTGGGAGATGGACAAGAACCGCGTGGATCTGCCGACGGGCCTGAACAATGCCCTTGCCCAGAACCAGTTGGTGCAGTGGTTCGACGGACTGCCGCCAACGGATATTGGTTATACCAACCTGTCGAACGGCTATCTTCGCTATCGCCGTCTCAGCCGTGCGGGCGGTTGGCCGACGTTCACCCAAGGCGCCAGCATCGAACCGGGCATGAGCGATCGTCGCATCCCGGTGCTGATCGATCGTCTGGTGGCCGAGGGTGATGTCAGCGCCGCCGATGGCGCTCGCCTGAAGGCTCAGGGTTTGACCTACGGCGACGAACTGCAGACGGCGGTTCGCGGCTTCCAGCAACGTCACGGCCTGTTGGCCGACGCCCGTCTGGGCGCGGGTACGCAACGGTCATTGGGCGCCTCATCCGACGATCGCGCGCGCCAGATCGCGCTGAACCTCGAACGTCGTCGCTGGCTGAAGCGCGAGCTCAGCCCCGAGCGCATCGAGGTCAACACGGCCGCCGCCATCATGGTCTACTGGAAGGACGGCCGCCCGGTTCACTCCAACCGCGTCGTCGTCGGCTCAGCCGAAAACCAGACACCCAGCCTCGAGAAACCATTCGCCTCGGTCGTGGCCAACCCACCCTGGTATGTCCCTGCCGGTATCGCCCGTCGCGAGATCCTGCCAAAGGGCCCAGCCTATATGGCTGCACGCGACATGTATGTCTCCAACGGTCAGGTCATCCAGCGTGCCGGACCACAGGCCGCGCTCGGCTATGTAAAATTCGAGCTGCGCGACAGCTACGCCATCTTCCTGCACGACACCCCGTCCAAGGGCGCCTTCGATCTGGCCACCCGCCAGCGCTCGCATGGCTGCGTTCGTGTTCAGGGTGCGGTCGAGTTCGCCCGGCTGCTGCTGTCGCCTGATCCCGTGCGTCTGTCAGAGTTCGACACGGCCCAGATCACGCGCGATACCCAGCGCATTCAGACGGGCCGCGAGATCACCGTTCGCCTGCTCTACTGGACCGCCTTCGTCGACGGCCAACAACGGGTCGCCTTCCGCGAGGACGTCTACAAGCGCGACCAGAAGCTGGCCGAAGCCTTGGGCATCGCCGTCAGCCTGCCCGTCCCCATCGACGACGGCGCCGCAGTCGCCAACGACGTCGGGCCGTAGGTCTAGATCGCTTCAGGCCGGTTAAACGACCAAGCCGCATGAAGACGCTCGATCAACGCTGGATCGCTTTCAAAGCCATGACCGTCAATGGCTGTCACAGCGCAAGCCGGCGTTGCGCTGTTGCAGATGAAGGCGTGATCGAAATCCGGCAGGTCTGACAGTTTTACCGGACGGGTTTCCGCCGTTAGTCCGACGTCGGCCAATCCCTGCTCGATCAGCCCCTGCGTCACACCCGACAGCATCGGCGCCTGAGGCCAGGTCACGCGGTCACCGCGCACAAAGCCGACGTTCCATAGGCTTCCCTCCGAGATGAGCCCCGCCTTATCGACAAACAGGGCGTCGTCGAAGCCCTCATCCTGCGCCTGTCGCCGGGACTGGATTAGCCCGAACACTGCGGTGTGCTTCAGATGCGCCGCATCCCGCGAGTAGACCCTCGTCGCCAGCCTCAGCGAGGCGGCCAACGGCGGTGGCGGCTGGGCGGCCATGGTCATGACCTTCGGCATCCCGCGCCAAGACGGCGTCCTCGCCCACAGTTCGGGCGAGAACAGGCTGACACGAAGCCAGCAGGCCTCGTGCCCTTCAACAGCGGTGCGCATCAGGTCCCGAAACCGCGCCTTGCCGGGACTTTCCCCGAACAGCTCCAACGCCGAGGCGTGGAGCCGGTCGAGGTGCCGGGACAACCCCCGCGCCGCGCCTGCCTCCACCCTGAACGAGGTGTAGGCGGCGTAGTTGACGAGCGCGAGGTAGATCAGATCGTTGGTCGAGATCGGCTCTCCGTCGACCAAAATCGGCGGAAAACCAGTCATGGGATCAGTTTTCGCCGCCGTCCTCGGTCCCTTCGACGCCGTCGTCTCCACCGGTGTCCAAATCGAGATCCTCATCGCCACCCGGCGTTTCGGCCAGACGTTCGACCGAGACTACGCGTTCGCCTTCAGCAGTGCGGAAGATGGTAACGCCCTGGCTGGAGCGGCCGACGACGCGGACCTGACCGACCCGGGTGCGGATCATCTGGCCGGTCGAGGTGACCATCAGCAGTTCGTCGGTGTCCTCGACCGGGAAGGCGGCGGCGAGACGTTTGCCGGCGCGGCCGCCAAGGCCGTGAGCCGTCAGCCCCTGCCCGCCGCGACCGGTGCGACGATACTCGTAGGCCGAGGATCGTTTGCCGAAGCCGGTGTCGGTGACGGTCAGAATGAACTGCTCCGCCGCGCCCAATGCCGCGATGCGCTCGACGGACAGGACGGCTTCACCGCCCTCCTCTGCGCCGTCTTCATCAGCCTCGACCACAGCCGTTTCGTCGTCGCCCTCCCCCATCGCCTTGCGCATGGCGTTGGCGTGTTTGACGTATGCGGTGCGTTCTTCTGGACTCGCATCGACCCGGCCAAGCACGGCCATCGAGATGACCTCGTCGCCGGACTGCAGGCGGACGCCGCGAACGCCGGTCGAATCCCGGCCCTTGAAGACGCGAACGTCGTCGGCCTTGAAGCGGATGGCGCGGCCGAGCGCCGTCGTCAGCATGACGTCGTCCTCGGCGGTGCACAGGGCGACGCCGACCATATGGTCATCGCCTTCCAGCTTCATCGCGATCTTGCCTGCGCGGTTGACCGACGCGAAGTCGGATAGCTTGTTGCGACGCACGTCGCCTGACTTGGTGGCGAACATGATGTCGTAGTCGCCCCAGGTCGTCTCGTCCTCGGGAAGCGGCAGCACGTTCATGATGCTGTCGCCCGGCTCGATGGGCAGCAGATTGACGAAGGCCTTGCCGCGCGACGTCGGTCCGCCCAGCGGCAGGCGCCAAACCTTGAGCTTGTAGGCCTTGCCGTTGGTGGCGAAGAACAGCACCGGCGTGTGGGTCGAAGCGGAGAAGACGCCGGTGATGGCGTCCTCGTCCTTCATCGTCATACCCGACTTGCCCTTGCCGCCGCGATGCTGGGTCCGATAGGCGTTCAGGGCCACGCGCTTGACATAGCCGCCGTGGGTGACGGTGACGACCATGTCCTCGCGCGGGATCAGGTCTTCGTCTTCCATCTCGGCGTCGCCTTCGCCGATTGTCGTGCGGCGCGGCACGGCGAACTCGGTCTTCACCAGCAGCAGGTCCTCGCGGATGATGGCGAGAATGTTGGCGCGGTCCGACAGGATGGTCAGGTGGCCCTGGATGGTGTCGGCCAGACCACGAGCCTCGCCGAAGATGTCGTCGCGGCCGAGGCCGGTCAGACGGGACAGGGTCAGGGCGAGGATGGCGCGGGCTTGTTCGTCCGTCAGGTTCAGCTTGTCACCGTCGATCAGCATCGAGCGCGGGTCGGCGATCAGCTCGACCAAGGCGATCATGTCGGCGACGGGCCACGGCTTGGCCTGCAGGCGCTGGCGCGCCTCTGCGGGATCGGCGGACGAGCGGATGATGTGGATGACTTCGTCGATGTTGGCGACGGCGACGGCGAGACCGACCAGGACGTGACCGCGGTCACGGGCCTTGGCCAGTTCGAATTTCACACGGCGAACGACCACTTCTTCGCGGAAGTCGAGGAAGATTGTCAGCAGGTCGCGCAGACCCATCTGCTCGGGACGACCGTGGTTCAGGGCCAGCATGTTGACGCCGAACGACGACTGCATGGCCGTGTAGCGCCACAGCTGGTTCAAGATCACATCGCCGGATGCGTCGCGCTTCAGCTCGATCACCATCCGCATGCCCTGACGGTCGGATTCGTCGCGAACGTCGGAGATGCCTTCGATCCGCTTCTCACGGACCATCTCGGCGATACGCTCGATCAGGGTCTGTTTGTTGACCTGGAACGGCAGCTCGGTGACGACGATGGCTTCGCGGTCCTTGCGGATGGTCTCGATCGAGGCCTTGCCGCGCACGATGACTGAACCACGACCGTCGCGAAGGGCGTTACGCGGGGCCGTGCGACCCATGATCTCGCCGCCGGTTGGGAAGTCGGGACCGGGCACGATGTCCAGCAGGGCGTCGTCGCTGATGTCGGCGTTATCGAGCAGGGCCACGGCCGCATCGACGATCTCGCCGAGATTATGAGGTGGGATGTTTGTGGCCATGCCGACGGCGATGCCGCCTGCGCCATTGACCAGCAGGTTCGGGATCCGGGCCGGCAGGACGACAGGCTCAAGTTCCTTCTCGTCGTAGTTCGGCTGGAAATCGACGGTGTCCTTGTCGATATCGGCCAGCAGCGCCACAGCCGCCGGAGCCATCCGGGCTTCGGTGTACCGCATCGAGGCAGGCATGTCGCCATCGACCGAGCCAAAGTTGCCCTGACCATCGACCAGCATCAGCCCCATTGAGAACGGCTGGGCCATGCGCACCAAGGCCATATAGACCGAGGCGTCGCCGTGCGGGTGGAACCTACCGAGCACGTCACCGACGACGCGCGCGCACTTCGAATACGACCGGTCCGGCGTCATGTTCAGGTCGTGCATCGAATACAGGATGCGACGGTGAACCGGTTTCAGGCCATCGCGGGCGTCCGGCAGGGCGCGCGAAACGATCACGCTCATCGCATAGTCGAGGTATGAGCGTTTCAGCTCGTCCTCGATCGTGATCGTGGAAATGTCGGAACCACCGCCCGATCCAGAACCGCCGGAATTGGCGGGAGGTGCGGCGTTTTCGTAGCTGTCGTCGGTCAAGGCGTTTAGGCTTTAAGTGGCCGGAATCGGAACGTGATCCGCTGTCCGGTTTTCTAGCATCCGTGGCGTCCGGTGGCAAAGTTTGCGCCCGTTTCGACGTCGTCCGTGAAAGGAAGATTCCATGCGCGCCCTCCCCTTGTTCGCTGCTCTCGCCGCCAGTTCTATTCTCGGCGCCGGAGCCGCCCTCGCCCAGACCACTCCGGCCGCCCCTGCAGCCGCGCCCACACCTGCTCCAGCGCCCGTTCCGGTTGCCGTAGCTACCGCGGCTCTGAAGACCGCAGACGGTGCCGACGCGGGCACTGTCACGTCATTCGAAGGCCCGAAGGGCATGATCTTCCGCATCGACGGGAAGGGCTGGCCAGCAGGCTGGCACGCCGTTCACCTGCATGCCGTCGGAACCTGCGAAGGTCCGGCCTTCACCTCAGCCGGTGGTCACGTGAACCACGCCGAGGGCGCTCGCCCGCATGGCCTGCTGAACAAGAGCGGCGGCCCAGACCTCGGTGATCTGCAGAACGTCTACGCCGCTGCTGACGGCTCGGTTCACGCCGACGTTTATCTGGCTTGGGAAGGCCTGAACGCGAAACCTTCGGACTATATCGACGCCAACGGCCTGTCGTTCCTCGTGCACGCCAGCCCCGACGATTACGTCTCGCAGCCGATCGGTGGAGCGGGCGCCCGCATCGCGTGCGGCGTCTTCCAGTCCGCGGCACACACGGGCCACTAAGACCCGATCAGGCCTTGGCCGCGCCTGCGCGCAAGCCTCGCTCGGCCAGGGCCACGACCGCGACGCCGCCCATCGCGAGGGCGGCGCCGGTCAGGATTTGCGGTGTCAGCACATCGCCCATGAACAACCAGCCGATCAGGATGGTCACCACGGGCGTCGCCAGCAGATAAGGCGTCACCCGCCCGGCCTCACGCTTCTGAACCAGCCAGAACAGCAGGGTGGTGGCGAACACCGACGATATGACCCCTGCCCAGAACAGTGACGCCCAGACCAGCGGCGTGGCGTGTCGGACCGCCTCGATCTGACCATGCTCAAACACCGCCGACCCGAAGGCCATGATCGGCAGTGTGCCGGCAGCCAGCAGGCCTTGCATCTTCAGCGGTGGAATGGAGGTCGTGCGGCGCGCCACGACCGTGGTCAGGGCCCAGGCCGCACCCGCCGCGATGGCGACGAGAATGGCGCGCCAGTCCTGCAGCGCATGGCTGTCCAGCATCATCCAGCCGACACCGGCGAAGGCTATCGCCATGCCGACCATCGCCGCGCGGCTGAGCTTCTCCTTGAGCAGCAGGAAGGCGAACAGCGAGGTCATGGGGATCCACAGCTGGTTCGCCACGGTCGCAGGGCTGACGTCCTGCGCCAGCCAATAGGCGGTATAAAGCAGCCCGTACTGCACCGCCCCGCCGATCACCACGATCAAAACGAGGCTTTTCCAGTCCGGGAATGGCGGGCGCACGAACCCGGCGAGGCAGATGGTGGCGATGGCGAAACGCAGCGCTCCGACCATCAGGGGAGGCATGGTCTCGGTGGCCAGCTTGCCTGCGGCGTTATTCACGCCCCAGGTGACGATGATCACAAGGATCGCACCGATCTCAAGCAAACTCAGCGGGCTGTGGGGTTTGTCGTGGGTCACTGGCACGCTTAGGTCTTGCCACAGATTCGCGGCGAAGACCCGTGTCAAGATCGGTGACGACACGTGCGACCGTTGACGCAGGGTAGTTCTTATATCGTGCAGACCCGCGCTGACCGGGTCAGGCCAGGAATGGAAAGGGAATGCCCTCGGTTGAGAACAAGTTCAGCCCGGCGACTGACGAGCCCAATGTGTCATCCAGCAGAGTGATGCTCTTTGGATCGAAATTGTCTTTCCACTTCGCGTCCAGTTTTTGAGTGTCGAGCGTCTCCAGAATGCCTGTGGAAAAGCAGTAGATCGCGTTGCGGTAGCGAAAGTTTGCATCGGTCGCCTTGATCGTGACCCCCGGCTCGACGAGTGCTGCGTTTTTGGCTGGAGCCTTGGTGTCCAGAAGGTCGATGGGATACTCGGCAGCATGAAAAACGATCAGCAACGTGCCTTTGTAGAAGTTGATGTGGCCATGAAACAGATCAGCGCGCGCTAACCGGGCGTTGGCCCCAGCGCGCACCTCCTCGAACAAGGCCACAAAGAAATCGGCGACGCCCTTGTCCTTGAACGTCCAGACATTGCCGGCTGTCTGCAACGCGCCCACGCAACCGCCACTGGCCCAGTTGGATACCTTCAACGGCGGGGTGCCCGCGAACTTTGCCTTGTAGGCTGATTTCTCGTCCAAATCGGCATACGACAACTTGACGACTAGACCGCCCAAGGCGGTCGCGGCGTCCTCTTTCGTGGCGAAGATCGGAAACTTGAGGGCTTGTGGAAGAGCGGGCATGGATGACGTCCTGGCTATGGGATCGACCCCTTACACACCCTCAGGTTGATTTTGTATACAACTTTATAGCGAGATCGCGTGGCGTCATGCGCGCTCCGCGAACCGATCCGCACGGCCACGCGATCTCCGGGCCGGCAAGAACCCTTAGAACGGGATGTCGTCGTTCAAGTCGTAGCTTTCGCGCGGACCGGAAGGCTTGTTGGCGCCGCCGGTGGAGAAGCTGGACGAGTAGTCGTCGTCGCCACGACCGCCAGCCCCACCGCCGCCGCCGCCGCCGCCGCCCTGCGAACCACCCCCGCCGCCGTCACGGCCGCCCAGCATCGTCAACTGGCCGTTGAAGCGACCGATGATGATCTCTGTAGTGTATTTTTCGGCGCCGTCCTTGTCGGTCCATTTGCGCGTCTGCAAGGAGCCTTCGACGTAAACGGTTGAGCCCTTTTTCACATAGTTTTCAACGACTTTGACGATATTGTCGTTGAAGACCGAGACGCGGTGCCATTCGGTCTTTTCCTTGCGCTCGCCCGAGGACTTGTCGCGCCAGGTTTCCGAAGTGGCCAGGGAGAAGTTGGCGATCCGGTCGCCGTTCGGCATCGACCGGATTTCGGGGTCGCGCCCCAGATTACCGACCAGGATGACCTTGTTGACGCTGCCCGCCATGATGTTCTCTCTCGTTGTCTGCCCCGCGCCTCTTCATCAGGACGCGGCTTGATTGATTGTCTCGTACGGCGACCCCGCCGTCAGTCGTCCGGCGTAGCGCGCCTGGGCCCCGACGCCACCCAGTATTAAGACAATCTAAACGAAAGCTTGTGGATGTTCCAGCTTTGTTCTCGCCGGAGAACCCTTGCGGCCTCAGCCTGCGGGTTGAGCCGCCGCCGGCGCCGGTGTTTCGGCGGTGTCGATGCTACGCTGGATCGCACCGGGAATCGCCAGACGGCCATCGCCCGTACGAGTCAGAGCGAAGAAGCGCTGCCCCTCAAGGGTGCGCCCGAAGGACACCCCCCCCCGGTCGATGAAGATGAACTGCCCCTGATAGGCGCCGACGATCTCGCGGGTAGATCCGCCAAGACGCAGGAATTGCACTCGCATGATCTCCAGCTTGGCGGCGCAGAACTCGATCTGTGCTTGATCTCGAGCCAGTACATTGAATCTCGGCGCGGTCTTCTCGCCGTCTTTCGGCAGGGCGACGCTGTAGCAAACGCCCTGATCGAAGGGAGCTTTGGTCTGGGTGGAGCAGCCGGCGAGCATGCCGGCAGCCAGAACGCCGATGGCTGCTACGGATGTGATGCGCATCAGTTCAGTCCCGGGAATTGGC
>DASVTM010000425.1:0-4299 GCA_036387575.1 Brevundimonas sp. | reverse complement strand
TCGACCGCCATGACCACAAGGCCGAGAAGGACCTGCCAGATCGGAGTCGCCGGGCTGGTCGAGGGCATGGCGCCAGAGTTGGCCATGACCATCGTAAAGATCAGGCTGACGAAGCCGAGCGCAATCAGAGCCAGGAAGATGATGGCGATCACCTTGTTTGGACGACGCCATTGCACGAAGGCGAGGATCGCCTGAATCACGGTAAAGCCGATACCCATCCAGAGAGCGCTTTGAATGGCCACGTTGGCGATCATGGCGGCGTCCGGTCCGCCCTCGGTTCCATTGGCGGCGGCTGCGGCAGTCGCTGCAGCCTTGAGCGACGCCATGGAGGCGTAGGTAATGATGACGCCGATCACGCCGTAGATAACGCCGATGACGATGGCGATGGCGCTGGAACGCGCTGCGGCCTGGGCCTCGGCTTCGGTGGTGATGGGGGCCGTCGGGTTCATTGCGCTGATCAGGCTCATGGTCTTCCTCTCCATTGATTTGCGACAATCCTAGCTTGCGGAACGCCGTTGCGAAACCGCCGACCTTCACCTTTTCGACGCGGAGGCCTAGGCTTGGACGATGCGGATTCTTTCTCCCGATCAGACCGTGCTCGACCATGTGGCGGCGCGGGAGGCCTCGATCATCGGTCGGGCGGTGGACTGGGCCGGGGTCAACTCCGGCAGCCGCAACGCCGGCGGGCTGAACACTATGCTCGACCTGCTGGATGAAGCCGCGCGGCGGTTGCCGGGCGAGGTGGTGCGTATCCCGACACAAGGCTCGACCATGGTGGGCGATGATGGGTCGGTGAAGATCGAGGCTCACACCGACGCGTTAAAGATCACGGCGCGGCCCCACGCGCCGGTGCAGGTCGTGCTGACCGGGCATTACGACACGGTGTTCCCGGCAGAGAGCGCCTTCCAGTCGGTGAAATCCCGGTCGGACGGAGCCCTGAACGGCCCGGGGATTGCGGACATGAAGGGCGGCATTTCGGTGATGCTGGCGGCTCTGGAGGCGTTCGAGACCCACCCGGATCGCACCAACGTCGGCTGGACCGTGCTGCTGTCCCCCGACGAGGAGATCGGCTCGCCTGCCTCCGCGCCGTTGCTGGCGCAACTGGGTGCGGCGGGGCATGTCGGCATGACCTATGAGCCGGCGTTGGCCGACGGGACGCTGGCGGGTGCACGTAAGGGCAGCGGCAATTTCCATCTGATCGTCACCGGCAAGGCCGCCCATGCGGGCCGCGCCTTCCACGAGGGCGCCAACGCCGTCGCCGGCGCGGCGATCATCGCCGCCGCGCTTCATGCCCTCAACGGTCGCCGCGAGGGGGTGACCGTGAATGTCGCCAAGATCAGCGGCGGCGGGGCCCTGAACGTGGTCGCAGACAACGCCGTGGTGCGGTTCAACGTGCGCGTTCCCGATGTGCAATCCGCCGCCTGGGTCACCGATGCGGTGCATGAGATCGCCACGACGCCGCCGTTCGAAGGGCTGACGCTGGACCTGCACGGCGGCATGACCCGCGCGCCCAAGCCGATGGACGCCTCCCAGACCGCGCTATTCGAGGCGGTGCGTGACGCCGGCTCCCTGCTGGGACAATCCATCGCATGGAGCCCGTCGGGCGGGGTGTGCGAAGGCAACAATCTTCATGCCGCCGGCCTGCCCAACATCGACACGCTGGGCGTTCGTGGGGGCGACATCCATTCGGATCAGGAGTTCGCCTGGCCCGACAGCTTCGTCGAGCGGGCGCAGTTGAGCGCCCTGATCCTGTGCAAGCTGGCGTCGGGCGAGATCGACGCGCATCGCCTGAAATCCCTGCGTCTGGAGACGATGTAGATGCTGGTCGTCCGTCCTGCCGGTCCCGGCGATCTCGATTTCCTGCTGGAGCTGGCGATCCTGTCGGGGCCCGGTTTCACCAGCCTGCCTGAAGATCCCGACCAACTGACCGAACGGCTCGACCTCAGCCGCGACAGCTTCAGCGGATCGCTGGCGGCTCGCGAGTGCTGGTACACTTTGATGCTCGAGGAGACCGACACCGGCGACGTGGACGGCATCGCCAGCGTTAAGGCTGCGGTCGGCCTGCACCGTCCGTTCTTCTCGTTCCGGGTCAACACCAACGCCTCGTCCTCGCCGTCGCTGGACATCAAGCTGGAACACCAGACCCTGCAACTGGTCAACGAATGCAGCGGCTGGACCGAGGTCGGGTCGCTGTTCCTCAAGGCCGACCGGCGCAAGGGCGGGGCCGGACGGTTGCTCAGCCAGTCGCGCTATATGCTGATCGGCGCCCAACCCGACCTGTTCGCCGAGAGCGTTCTGGCCGAACTGCGCGGCGTGTTCACGCCCGACGGCGCCTGCCCGTTCTGGGATCATGTGGCGCACAAATTCTTCCCCATGCCGTTCGATCAGGCGGACATGCTGACCGGCTCGACCGACAAGCAGTTCATCCTGGATCTGGCTCCTCGCCACCCCATCTATGTCGAACTACTGCCGGAGGCCGCGCGGGCGGTGATAGGCAAGGTGCATCCGCAAGGGGTCCCCGCCATGGCGCTGCTGGAAAGCGAGGGCTTCCGGCCCAACGGTCTGGTTGATATCTTCGATGCCGGGCCGACGGTGTCTTGCGGTCGCGACAACATCCGCACCGTGCGAGACGCTCGATCCATGACAGTGGCCATCGCCGACGAGGTCGAGGCTGAACTGCCGTCGCTGATCTCGACCGACAGCGTCGGCGATTTCCGTGCCGTCCGTCAGCGCGTGGCGCTGGAGGGCAGCGTGGCCACCCTTTCCGCCGAAGCCGCCGACGCCCTGAAGGTGCGGGTCGGCGACACCGTTCGTATCAAGGCTTGAGTTCCCCATGACCCATTTCACCTCGACCAACCCCGCCACCGGCGAGACCGTCTGGGAGGGCGAGGCCGCCTCCCCCGCCGAGGCCAGCGCCGCCGTTGAGAGCGCACGCGCCGCCTTCCCCGACTGGGCCGACCGCCCGCGTCAGGAGCGGATCGATGCGATGAAACGCTATCAGTCGGTGCTGAAACGCCGCGCGCCCGAGATGGCCGAGGCGATCAGCCGCGAGACCGGCAAGGCGCTGTGGGAGACCACCGCCGAACTCGGCTCGATGGCCGGCAAGGTCGACATCTCGATCCGCGCCTACGACGAGCGCACCGGCGAGCGCACGACCGAGACCGCGTTCGGCCATGCGACCCTGCGGCACCGACCACATGGGGTCGCGGCAGTGCTCGGCCCCTTCAACTTCCCCGGCCACCTGCCGAACGGCCATATCGTCCCGGCGCTGCTGGCGGGAGACACCGTGGTGTTCAAGCCGTCGGAGGAGACACCGCATACCGGTCAGCTGATGGCCGAATGCGTGGCCGAGGCGGACCTGCCGGCCGGGGTGTTCAACCTGTTGCAGGGCGGGCGCGAGACCGGCGGCGCCTTGCTGGACCAGCCGATCGACGCCCTGATGTTCACGGGCTCGGGCGCGGCAGGCGGGTATTTCAGGAAGAAGTTCGCGGACGATCCGCATGTGATCCTGGCGCTGGAACTGGGCGGCAACAATCCGCTGGTGGTCTGGGATGCAGCGGACGCCGAGGCGGTGGCCGGGATCGTGGTGCAGTCGGCGTTCGTGACGACGGGGCAGCGCTGCTCCTGCGCGAGACGACTGGTCGTGCCCGAAGGACCGAAAGGCGACGCGATCATCGAAGCCGTCGCCGCGCTGAGCGACCGGCTGGTGTTCGCGCCGTGGGACTCGGCGAGTGAGCCCTATGCCGGGCCGTTGATCTCGGAGAAGGCGGCGAACGCGGCGTTGCAGGCGCTGCAGCAGCGGATCGATCTGGGGGCCAAGGTGATCCGCGCGTCGGGGCCGGTCCACAACCTGCCGGGCTCGTTCGTCAGGCCTGCGATCATCGACGTCACTGGACTGAAGGTGCTGGACGAGGAGATGTTCGCGCCATTCCTGTCGGTGGCGCGCGTGCCGACATTCGAGGCCGCCATCGGAGCCGCCAACGACACCCGCTACGGGCTGTCGGCAGGTCTGGTGTCGGACGATCCGAGGAATTGGGACCGGTTCATCCGCCGTATCCGCGCGGGCGTGGTCAACTTCAACCGACCGACGACGGGCGCAGCAGGCGACATGCCGTTCGGGGGTCTCGGCGATAGTGGCAACCACCGGCCGAGCGCCTGGTACGCGGCGGATTACTGCGCCTATCCGGTGGCCAGTTTCGAGGCGGGTGCGGTGAAGAACATCGAGGGCGAGATCAAGGGGTTGCGGCAATGACTCCTTCTCCCCTTGCGGGAGAAGGTGGCAGCCGAAGGCTGACGGAT
>DASVTM010000424.1:0-4029 GCA_036387575.1 Brevundimonas sp. | reverse complement strand
CCGAGGCCGTCAGGTCGCCTGCTTCATCGATCAAAAACAGCGAACCGCACCAAGGCCCCCGCGGCGGCTCCAGTGTGGCGATGACCTTCATGGCCTGATGCTTGGGAGCGCCGGTGATGGAGCCAGGCGGAAAGGCCGCTTCCAGAACTGCAGCGGAACCGGTTTCAGGGTTCAAAAGGCCTGTAACAGTGGAGACGAGATGGTGAACCGTCGAATGGCTCTCGATCTCGAACAGGCGGTCGACCATGACGGAGCCGGGCCGGCAGACGCGGGCGAGATCGTTGCGCATCAGGTCGACGATCATCAGGTTCTCGGCCCGGTCCTTGGCGCTAGCCAGAAGTTCGGTCGCGTTGACTGCGTCGATCGCGGGGTCCTGGTCGCGTGGACGGGTGCCCTTGATCGGGCGGGTCTCTATGCGCCCCGTCGCTGCATTGCAGGCGAGGAAAAGCTCCGGTGAATTCGATACGAGCGCCCTGTCTCCAGCTCGCCAAAAGGCGCCGTAAGGGGCGGAACGCGCAGTCGCGCCTCGCGCCTGTGTAAGCCGGAGGAAAACGTCGAACGGGTCGGCGCCTGCATTCAGGGTTCCGTTCCAACCTCTCGCGATATTAGCCTGAAACAAGTCTCCGGCGGCGATCCGGTCGACGACCTCGGCGACCGCATCGAGATAGGTCTGCGGCGGCGCGTCAGGGATCAGTTCGCGCGCCGGAGCGTCCGGACGGTCGGGGTCGGCTGCGCGCGAGATCCAGACTTCCGCGACGCTACAGGCTGCGTCTGCGTCGGCCTCGGTCTCTCCCCAGCCGATGACGGTTAGTCGAGAGGCGTCGTGGTCGAACACCGCGATCGCCGGATACCGGGCCAGGATCAGGTCCGGCCAAACCGAAGGGCGCGATCCGGTCGCGGAACGGGCCCCGGCATCATAACTCGCCAGCCCGACCACGCCGCCGCCCCGCCACTCATCAGTCTCCAGGGGAGCGAACAAGGCCTCGTCAGTGGTCTCTACGATCAGAACCCGATCGGGATACCCCGCCACGAAAGAGCGGCTGGCGGGAACGTCAGGGTCCGAAAGGAGGCACAGTGCGCCGTCGCTGTCAGCGACCCCCATCGCCACATAAAGCGGCGATACCCAGGGGAGGACGCGTCGGACCTGCACCGCGCGCCCGCTCGGCCCGGTCATGCCGTAAGTCGCTCGATGATGCGGTCTCGACGTCCGGCGTCCACGCCCAACGCCTGTTCCAGATAGAAATCGACAGAGCCATGGCGCGCCTCGATGGCCTTGAAGGCGGCGTCCAGATAGGCGGGTTCAACCCCCATGAAGGCGACGACGGCGTCTGGGGCGGCGAGCCGACCGGTCATCTTCTGCAGTTGCAGGGCCATATCCGGCGCCCGGGCCTCGAGATCGACCGCGACATTTGTCAGCAGATAGTCCTCGAGCAGATCGTCGCGCGAGACGCCCAGCAGGTGGTGGGTCAGGGCGGCCAGCATGCCGGTGCGGTCCTTGCCCGCCGCGCAGTGGATCAGGACCGGGCGGTCGCTGTCGGCCAGCACCTCGAAATAGCGGCTGAAGATCTCGAGGTGTGACGGCGCGAAGGCCATCTCGGCATAGAGGGCAGTCATGAAACGCCGGCCGGAATCCGGTGTCAGATCGGCGGACTTGAGGAAGGTGATGTGCGGGGCCTCGCCCACGGCGTCGAGGTCGTTCTCGATCACCCGGCCGTCGAAGCCGACATATCGACGCGACGGCTGTTTGGTGCGTTCGATCGGGCGGCGCAGATCGACGATGGTGCCGAACCCGTAGGCCGCGAGCGCTTCAAGATCGGCGTCGCTCATCCGAGCCTGATTGGCCGAACGGATCAGGTGACCGCGCCTGATCCGCCCACCGTCGGCCGTGGCGTAGTCGCCGTAGTCGCGGAGGTTGTCGAGGGTTTCGAGGCGGTGCAGACGATCGGTCATGCCGGATCTATAGGGCCTGTCAGCGGTCGCGCACCAGCCCGGCCATGGCGTCGAGATAGCCGAGAAAGGCTTTGCGACCGGCCTCCGTCATGCGGGCCTGTGTCAGCGGTTTGCGACCCTGAAAGCTTTTCTCGACGGCGACGAAACCGGCATCTTCCAGTTTCCGGAGGTGGACCGAAAGGTTGCCGTCCGTGGTCTGCAGTCGGGCCTTCAGGGTGTTGAAGTCGGCGCTGTCGACGCCCGCCAGCACGGCCATGATGCCCAGACGCACCCGCCCATGGATGACGTCGTCGATCCGACCGATGTCGAAATCCTCGGCCATCAGGCTGTCGTCGTCCGGGCGGCGCTTGCGGCTCGCATCAGCAGGAACCCGGGCACGGCCATGAGCAGAAACAGGCAGGCCGCGTAAGCGAGGAGCTGTTGCGCAGTCCCGGTCATCAGCGCCAGCAGCGGGGCGGAGACGAACGAAGCGACCGAGAGCCACACCAGCCGTTGCGATCGGATCATCGCCGCCGAGACGCCCCAGCCGAGGCCGTAGAAGACCATGACCATGGAGGGCAGCAGCCACAGCAGGCCGTAGCCTGCATCTTCGAGCCGCCAGCTGACAGCTACCATGGAGGCGATGCCCGCGAATATGCCTGCGCCGACGCAGGACCAGGCCGCGCGCGCCGCTCGGTTCGCCGCGGTCTTCACGCCGGTCGGCGGGCAGAGGAAAACCCGGTCGATCAGGGTGAAGGCCAGGAACAGAATAGTCGCTACGCCCCATCCCAGATTCGCCTGCCTGGGGCTGAACGGAACGAGGTTCTCGATCGACGCCCACTGGAAAAGACTGGCCGCACCGTAGATCAGGCCGGCGGCCAACAGGACCCGGCCACCGCCGAGCGGCGCATTGGAACCTTCCTCCGCCAGGCTGCGGATCCACGCGATGTCGGGGGTGAGGTCGGACGGGCGGGTATCGAGGTCATCGGTCATGGTTGTGAGTTCTCTAGAACGATTCAGGCCTTATGGCCCAATGTCAGCCACAGGCCGGGGATGAGGACGAAGGCGACGAGGCCGGCGGCGTAGGCGAGGTAGGCTGGTGCGGTCCCCAGCAGTGAGATCACGACTCCGGCGGCGGCGAACGCGCCGAGCGAAGGCGCGATCATCCATCTACGACCACCGCGTATCGCCGTCGTCATCCAGGCCGAACCGTAGACGATCAGACCGATCGGAGAGGTCCAGTACATGAAGGTGAAGTCGTGCCGCAGGAAACTCACCGCCAGCAGTACGACTGCGACGACGATCTGGGCGCCGATGGCCATGCGGGACCATGTGGTGACCCGACGGACGTTGACGCTGCCGCCCCTGCGCAGGCGGGCGAGGACGGTGAAGAAGACGGCCAGCGCGACGGGCCAGCTCAGCGACAGTGCGGCGGGCGACAGGTGCAAAAGGCCGCTCATGACACCGAACTGGAAAAGGTTGGCGGAGGCGAAGACGGCGCCCGCAAGGATCAGGACGCGACCGGCGCAGACAGCAAGCGCGGGTTCGGCAGAGACAGAAGATGCATTGGAATAGATGGTGGCGGTCATAGCTGGCTCCCCGGTGTTGATAGCCCACTCATATGCGATGTACTTTTAAACGTAAAGTGCTTTCTTTGATCTGTTTGGAGATGCGGGGACACGCGGGTTATCGATGGGGATGCGCATAACCTTCCACCGGATCGCCTATGAGGCGCTCGACATCTGCAATGCCCTGGAGATGGCAACGCTGGAGGCGGCGGTCGTCGTCACAGGACTGGAGCCTGGCGCGCGGGCGCTGGATATCGGCAGCGGCAATGGAGCCGTGGCCATCCGTCTGGCCGAGCGGTTCGGGTTTCGCGTGGAGGCGGTCGAGCTAGACCAGGCAATGGCCGAACTGGCCAGATCGCGGATCGCGGGCTCGGCGTCGCGCGGCCAGATCATCCTGCACGAAACGCGGTCGGATCAGGTGCTGAACGCAGGCGGTCCGTTCGACCTGATCGTGGCGCTGGGCGTCACCGAGCCGGTGGGCCAAGGCATTCGCGATCCACGCGGGATGTTCGATGGGCTGAAGCAACATCTG
>DASVTM010000423.1:0-3829 GCA_036387575.1 Brevundimonas sp. | reverse complement strand
CGCGACTTTCGCTCATGTCTCACGACGACGACCATCAGACAGCCTCTGCGTTCTGGTTTGCATCGGCGAGCGCGCGCGCCTTGTGTTCGGTAAGAGCGACCATATCGGAGCGGCGCTCATTGTAATCGCGCGGATCGGAATCTCGCTGACGGCGGTCGGGGCCCCTGTAGTCGCCCACTTCAAGGAAGGGGCGGGTGTCCCGGGCCACCCAGATTAAGCGTTCCAGCAAACTCGCGGCGCTGAAGGGCTTGGTGACGAGATAATTTGCGCCGCAATCGCGCACAGCGCCGACTTTCGACTTCCGGACGTGGCCAGCCGTCATGATTATTGGCACGTAGGCGTTGGGATCCAGACCCGAGTTTCGAATCCAGCGCACCAGCTCGTGGCCGTCCATGCCCGGCATTTCGCAATCGATAAGCAACAGGTCGACCGTGTGGTCTTTCAACACGTTGATCGCGTCGGCGGCGCTGATGCAGGAATATCGGACCTGAATGCCAAACCCGCGCAGGGCCTCCGCTGTCAGGTCCAGTCCGAACGGAGAATCGTCGACCACCATGGTCACGGCGTCATTGAAGTTGAACACTGCGCTCTCGCGCAGGTTCTCGTTGAAACTGCTCATGATCGTAGCGAAAAGTGAATCACGGCCCGAAGGTGTCAGCCGACGGTGGAGAAGCCGTTAACGCTGTTGCGGAGACCTGTAATCAGCCGGCCTTCCGATGGCGTAGAACCGGTCAGCGCGTTGCTTGCGCAAACCGGCAGGCGACAGGAGAGTGAGGGCCGCAAGCTCCTCCTGAACCGCATCGCCGACGGCCCTGATGGTCGCGTCGCCGTCCGAATGGGCGCCGCCCAACGGTTCGGGAATCAAGCGATCCACGATCTTGAGTCCTATCAGGTCCGGGCCGGTGATCTTCATGGCCATGGCCGCCTCGCGGCCCCGGGCGCCGTCGCGCCACAGGATGCCGGCCGCGCCTTCGGGCGAGATCACTGAATAGATCGAATGTTCGAGCATCAGCACCTTGTTGGCGGCGGCGAGCGCGATAGCTCCCCCCGATCCGCCTTCACCCGTCACGGTGGTGATGAACGGTACGCCCAGCGTCAGACCGCGCTCCGTTGAGCGAGCGATAGCCTCGGCCTGACCGCGCTCTTCGGCGCCCAGACCCGGGTAGGCGCCGGCGGTGTCGACGAATGATAGCACCGGCAGGCCGAATCGCTCCGCCAGATCCATCAGCCGGACGGCTTTGCGATAGCCCTCGGGGCGGGCCATGCCGAAATTGTGGGTCAGGCGGGTGGCAGTGTCGTGGCCCTTCTCATGGCCTATGACGACCACGGCCTCGCCGCGAAAACGCGCCAGACCGCCGAGGATTGCCTGATCGTCGCCGAACTGCCGGTCGCCTCGCAGTTCGACATAGTCGGTGAACAGCCCTTCCAGATAGTCGATGAAGTGCGGTCGCTGCGGGTGGCGGGCCACCTGGGTCTTCATCCACGGATCGAGGTCAGCGTAGGTCTTCTTGCGAAGCTGATCGGCCTTCTTCCTCAAGCCCGCGATCTCGGTCTCGAACGACCCTGAAGTCGCGGCGAGCAGCCCCAGCTCCTCGATTTTCTCCTCGAGCTCGGCGATGGGCTTTTCGAATTCGAGGTAGTGCGTGGCCATGAGGCGTCCGGTTGGGCGAGCGGGGAGGGCCGCCCGAGAGAAGCGGCGGAACCTAGAGCCGGTAATGCTTCGCGGCAAGCGGGGTTCAGACCGTTGCCGTTCGATCGGTCAAACCCTGTCTTCGAGTTCATGAACTGAGCCTTGACTCAGCCGCAATCCGCTACAAGTGTGGCGCTACATATGTAGCGGAGAGCGCTTTGATCGAATCCTTGCCCAGGCGCGAACGTGAAGTGTTCGAAACCCTGTGCCGTCTGGAGGTCTCGACCTCGGCAGGCGTGCGCAACGCCTTGTCTGACCCGCTGAGCGACTCCGCCGTGCGGACGATGCTCAGCCGGCTGGAAGCCAAGGGTTTGATCTCCAGATCGACTGGGGGGGACGGCGTCGAGTACCGGCCGGCGCAGGCCTCCGACGTCGTCGCCGCTCAGGCCTTGAGGCGGATGGTCGACACCTTCTTCGCGGGGTCGGCGGCTAGCGCCGCGAACGCCCTTCTGGGTCTCGGCGATCGGTTAAGCCCGGAGGACGCCGCCGCTCTCAAGGCCATGATCGACCGGGCGGAGGCGGGCAAATGACCTTGGCCCTGTTCCTCGGCCTGCTGATCAAGTCGAGCGTCGTGGCGGGCGTCGGACTTGCCGCGTCTCGCTGGGTCCTCAGCCGGGCTGTGGACCGCGTGGATGTGCTCAGGCTGACCGCCGGACTGCTGGCGGTCTTGCCTCTGATCGCTGTGTTCGGACCCCAGTTCCCGATTTCTGTGCCGTTCCTCCCGCTGTTCGACCCGGTTGATCTGGGCGCTTCTCCGCCGGGACCCGATCCGCTGTGGACAGGATCGACTCCTGCGGTCGCTGGCATTGTCGCCTCTGGCGTCGTGTGGCGACCATCGCTGGTGACCATCGTTGCCTCGATCTGGGCCATTGGGGGTCTGATCGTCGTCTCGCGTCTGGCGCTCGGCGTCTGGACCCTGCAGCGCTGGACCCGGAACGGCTGTCCCATCCATGATCTCGCCTGGGCACGGCAGATCGAACGCCTCGATAGCGCCTCGCGGCCGCACATGGTCGCCAGCTCCGAAGTTCACTCGCCGCTGAGCTGGGGTCTGTCGCCGGGCGCGATCCTGATCGACGCCGACAGCCTGAAGTCCGGATCATCCGCCGCCGCTGTCATCGCCCACGAGATGGCGCACCTGAAACGCGCTGACTGGTCTTTCCTGATGCTGTCACGGCTCGTGCTGGCCCTGTTCTGGTTCAATCCCCTTGTGTGGTGGCTGGCGAAATCGCTCGTCGACCGCTCGGAAGAGGCCGCCGACGCCGAGGCCGTCTCACACGTCGACCGCCACGCCTACGCCCGCGCCCTGATCTCACTTGCCGCTGGTCCCCATTCCGCCGGTCGTCCCGCAGCCAAGTGTCCAATGGGCGCCATCGCGATGGCCGCTCAACCTTATTCGCTCAAGAAAAGGATCGCCTGCCTCATGAACGCTCCGAAAGCCGACCCCCGCCGCCCTGTGATCGTTGGCCTGACCATCGCCACGCTCATCGCCGTCGCGACGCCTCTGGCCGCCCTCGACTTGCATGGGCGAGCCCCGCTTCCGCCAGCCCCACCTCATGCACCGGTCGCGCCATTGCCGCCGCTGCCGCCAAGCCCAGAGGCCTCTGGAGACTGGGTCGCGCCTCCGGTTCCGCCCGCACCTCCGGCCCCACCCGCATTTCTTGCCGGGGCCATGGACATGCCGCCTGCGCCTCCCGCCCTGGCCGTACCCCCGGCGCCACCGGCGCCTCCTGCGCCGCCCGCCCGCCAGAATGGCCAGCACTCGACCCACACGGTCTGGTCCAACGACAACGGCCACTTCGTCATCACTACCAACGGCGTCACCCGCGACGCGACGCCTGAGGAGCGCGTTCAGATGGACGCTGCTCGCCAACGCGCCACCGAGGCCCGCACCATCGCCGGGGATGCCCGGGTCCGAGCCAATCAGGCACGCGAACAGGCCCGTGTTCACCTGGCCTCAGGCCGTGTGGATATGCGGAATGGAGCGCGAACGACGCATGACGGGGCCGCCGAAATGCGTCGTGAATCCCTGCGGCTGCGCAATCCCGCCTATCGCGCGCAGCAAATCGAACGGACCCGGGGTCAGGGGCGGGTAGTGACCGACGCCGAGTTGGTCGCCTGGTCGCCCCGTCTGCAGGTGCG
>DASVTM010000422.1:0-2457 GCA_036387575.1 Brevundimonas sp. | reverse complement strand
TCCGACTGGTCGTACATCAGCGTCTTGCGCTCATGCATGGAGGTAACGACGATCGTCTCTACGTCGTCGAACAGCCGCTCGCGGCTGCGCAAGAACTCCGGCATGATGCCTACTACCCGGCCTCCGGCCTCGTGGGCCGATCGGGCTGAGGCCCCCATCAGGCCTACACCGCCGCCGCCGTACACCAACCGCCAACCGGCGCGGGCCGTCGCCGCGCCGAATGCCGTCGCTGCTTCAATGTAGGCGGGATCATTTCCCGGCGCCGAGCCGCAGAAAAGGCATACGGACTTGCCGTCGAAAGGAGCGATGGCGGTGGCGGGCAGGGACATGGATCCTCAAGCGGAAAGCGGAGCGATGGGCCAAGACAACCGGGCCTAACCCGGGCTATCTGGGCCGACAGCCATACAGACCCGGTGGACAGGATGAAACGGCGGATATTTGCCATCGGCGCGCCGAACCGCCCCGTTCTCATGATCGTGGCTGCTCTGGCCCTCCTGAGCGCTGGATCGTGCTCCCCAGCCAAAGAGGGCAAGGCGCCCCAGGCGCCGTCCCAGACCCAAACGGGGGCTGGCGTCGATTCGGGTTGGGTGACGCCGCCGCTGATCGAAAGCGTCGAGAGGACGGCATCAGGCTTACGGGTACGCGGACATGCTGCCCCGCAGGGACGCGTCGTGCTGCGGGCTGCAGGCGGCACCGCCTACGCGATCGGCGCTGATGACGGAGGGCGATTCGATCTGGAGATCCGAACGCCCGCGACAGACACGCTATTCATGGTCGAGGCTCAGAATGGCCAGGAGGCGTCACCCGCACCCTATCAGATGCTGGTGTCCCACGATGCGGGCGGGCCAACGGCTCTGCTGTCGTCTGGCGCTCCGACACGGCGCATGGGACGTGCGGGGTCGCTGGACGTCGTGGACAGCGACGGCCACGCTCTTCTCGCGTCCGGGCGCGCCACGCCGGGAACGTCCGTATCGATTGCGGCTGCGGGGCGAGCTCCGGTTCAGGTTCGCACCGGTCCGGATGGGCGATGGAAAGTGATCCTCACTTCGGAAGGCGCCGGACCTGCCGAAATCGTTGTGGCTGGTAGGCGCTACGCCTATCCGGGACCTTCGCTCGGAGACAGTGGCGCCCTGGTCATCGCTTCCAATCCGCAGGGCTGGTCCGTGTCATGGCCAATTCCCCCGCGTTCGCGTCAGGCGAGCTGGTTTCCAGTCGAATAGGCAGATTTCCTGCGATCCCACGGCAGGCGGAGCGGTCAGGTCGCGACCTCTTTCATCGACACCGAAGCGTCCGACAGCTTTGCGGTGTCGACCGCCGTCGCCCGGCCGATCAGCAGACGTCCGGCCATGAATTCGGGAGGTGAGTTGACGGCCTCGACGCAGACGATCCTGTCGGCGACCAGATGGAAGACGGCAAACCGTCCTTCCCCGGGATCTCCGCGCACCACCTGTCGGTCAGCGCCGAAAGGCAGGCCGGCGATCTGAAGCTTGATGTCGTACTGGTCCGACCAGAACCATGGGACTTCCGGGGCGGGGGCGACACGACCGACGATGGCGGCGGCGGCCTGTTTGGCTTGTTCCAGCGCGTTGGGCACGCTTTCCAGCCGCATGACGCGCCCACCCATAGTCGGGATCGGTCTGTGGGTCATATCCCCGATAGCATAGATCGACGGGTCGGATGTTCGAGCCATCTCGTCCACGACTACGCCGTTCTCACAGGCGAGACCGGCTGTTCGCGCCAACGCGTCGCAGGCCAACGCCCCAACGCCGACCAGGATGACGTCGGACCGGATCAGTTCGCCGTCTATCAGCCGCACGGCGCCGTCATCGAACCCCGCGACCTCTGCGTCGGTCCTGATTTCGACCCCATGCGAACGATGGTGCTCAGTGAAGAAGGTCGACAGGGTCTCGGATGCGACCCGCTGAAGCACCCTCTCCATCCGCTCGATCACCACGACCTCGGTGCCGAGGGTGCGTGCCGAGGCGGCCGCCTCCAGACCAACATACCCGCCTCCGACGACAACCAGACGTTTGCCGGGCGCCAAGGCGGCCTTCAGCCGCTCTGCCTCGTGCAAGGTGCGGAGTTCGATGAGGTCGGGCCTGTCCGCTCCAGGAATGTCCAGCTTACGGGCCACCGAACCCGTTGCGAGGATGAGAACGTCATAAGCCTCGACCGTGCCATCGGTGAAGGTCACCGTTTTGCTGGTCGGGTCGACCCTCGTCGCAGTGACGCCGGTGCGCAGTTCGATCTTCTGTTCCGCGTAAAAACTCGCCGGACGCAGGAGCAAGGCGTCGAGATCAGCCTCGCCCTTGAGCCATGCCTTGGACAGCGGCGGACGCTGATAGGGCGGAACGGTTTCCCGGCCCGCCAGGACCATTTCGCCCTCGAAACCATATTGGCGAAGAAGCGCCGCAACCGAACCGCCTGCGTGGCCCGCACCAATGATCAGGACCCGGC
>DASVTM010000421.1:0-5795 GCA_036387575.1 Brevundimonas sp. | reverse complement strand
AATCCGTGGCCTGCCCCTGGCGTCCAGCGGATCCAAATATATGCAGATTCAGGAGGACGGCTTGCCCGTCCTCGAGTTTGGCGACTTCTTCAACGTCGCGTCGGACATCTTTATCCGCGCCGACTTCAACCTCGCGGCCATTGAGGCGATCCGCGGCGGATCGTCGTCGACCTTCGCATCGAATTCCCCGGGCGGCGTGATCAATCTTCTGTCCAGAACCGGTGATGTCAAAGGTGGCGCGATCCAGCTGACCACCGGGCTCGACTATGAGACCAACAGGGTCGATTTCGACTATGGCGCGCCAATCAGCGACACATTGCGCTTTCACGTAGGGGGCTTCTACCGGTCCGGTGAAGGCCCCCGCGACGTGGGTTACAACGCCTTCGAGGGCGGCCAGCTGAAGTTCAACCTGACCAAGACCTTCACGGGCGGATATGTGCGTCTCTCGGGCAAGTACCTTGACGATCGTTCGCCGCAGTATCTTTCCGGCCCCGTCCGGATCACCGGCGCCAACGAGAACCCGGTGTTCGAAAGCTACGAGGGCTATGACGTCCGCCGCGATTCCATGCTGTCCGGATCCTTGCCCAATCTGATCACCCTCGACGGCCAAAACAATCCGGTACAGATCCCGATCAGCCAGGGCATGGACGCCAAGGTCCGCTCGATCGGTGTTGAATCCCAATTCACGGTGCACGACTGGACGATTACCCAGCGCGCCCGTTATTCGCAGATTTCGGGCGGCACTACGCGCAATCTGGTCTCGGCCGTCTACGCGGGCAATGCTCTGCCCGCCTCGCTGGGCGGCGGGACGGGAACCTTCACCTACGCAACCGGTCCGCTCGCGGGCCAGGTGATCAACAACCTGGCCACCGTGAATGGCAACGGCTTGGTGGTCGCCAGCTCGCTGAACCGGATCGACGCGAGCAACCTCGACAACTTCATCAATGACATCCGCGCGAGCCGCGCCTTCGCCGTGGGCGATAACGAGCTGACGGTGACGGCGGGGCTCTACAACTCCCTGCAAAACCTCGGCAGCGACTGGCTTTACGGCAATCACATCCAGGTCGTGGGGGGCGACGGCGCGTCGGCGCTGATCAACTACACCAATGCAGCCAACGTTCCGCAGACCCAGGGCGGCTATCTGGGGTTCAACCGCTCGGGCGCCACGGCGTTCTACCGGCGTAAATACGATGTCGAGTATAATATCGTGGCCCCCTACGGGTCGCTCAACTACCGCTTCGGCCGGATCGCCGTCGGGGCCAGCGTCCGCTACGATAGCGGCGACGTCAGTGGGCAGCTGTACGGCGCCGATCTCGGCGGCGGCCGCATCGGCATCATGCCTTTCGACTTCAACGGCGATGGCGTCATCTCGGTCGCTGAATCGAGGACCGCCTTCACGCCGCTCGATCGCCCGGCTCCGGTGGACTACGACTACGGCTACGTCAGCTATTCGACCGGCGTCAACTTCCGGGTTTCGGAGCCGTTCGCGGTGTTCGCCCGTTACAGCCGCGGGGCGCGGGCCGGCGCCGACAAGGTACTGTATTCCAGCAAGGTCAGCACGATCGACGGCAGCATGCCCGATGAGGCAGACGGCTACGACATCGTCGAACAGCTGGAAGGCGGCTTCAAGTATCGCAGGTCCGGCCTGACCCTGAACGTCACGGGCTTCTCGGCCGACACCGAGGACACCAATGTCCAGGCCGGGGCCATCACGACCGATCGGAACTATACCGCCTATGGCGTCGAGGCCGAGGGCGGCTATCAGCACGGCCCGTTCAGCCTGACCGGGGGCGTGACCTGGACCCAGGCCGAGATCGTCGATGACAAGCTGAACGCGACGGTGAACGGCATGGTGCCGCGCCGCCAACCGGACTTCCTGTATCAGGCGACACCGCAGTTCCAGTCCCGCCAGTTCACCGTGGGGGCCAACCTGATGGGCGCCACGAGCAGCTATGCGACGGACAACGACCTGATGCGGGTGCCGGGGTATCTGCTGGTCAACGCCTTCCTGCAGTACCGTCCTGTGGCGCGGGTGCAGCTGATGCTCAACGCCAACAACCTGTTCGACGAAGTCGCCTGGATCGAGATCACGACACCCTCGGTCCCAGCCAATGGTGTCGGCCTGGGACGGGCGGCTAACGGGCGCACGATCTCTCTCTCGGCCCGCATGGACTTCTGATTACCGCAAGGTGAGCCGGATCCTGCACGGCCGTCCTCCGGTCGCCGTGCGGGATCGCCTCCTCGCCGGAACCGACTCCAAGGCGAGCCCGGCGAAAACACAAGGGCGCCGTGCCGTGGATAACGGTACTGGAGGAGGGCGGTCGAGGTCGCGCCGACGTCCGGCGGGTATCAACAGACCCGGAAAAGGTCAGGCCGGGCTAACGGCGAGCCACTCCAGCCAGTCCCCGTAAGGATGACATTTTGCGAGCACCACCGTTTCACCGCGCGGCCAGCAGGTAAGGCGTAGCTCCACCTCGCTCCGGTCGGGTGTCCATTCAAGGCCGATCCACACAAGTGGACGTTCGGCGGTCGCCAGCTCGCCCGCCGCGGCAATCATCGTCGCGAGGTCACGACGTTCGTCGTCGCTGAGATACTGCACGAACATCGTATGCACGACAGCGCGGCAGCGTCCTGGCTCCTGAGGCTCGGCGAGACGCTGCGCTAGCCATGTGGATGCGTCGCCACGTTCGACGCGAGGCGGATGCGCGACAGCGATCCGCAATGCCTCCTCCAGGCGTCTCGCCCGCACGGGCTGGTCGGACCAGGTAAAGGACAGCAGGCGTTCGCGGTGGTCTGCGTCTGATGCGTCCAGCGGGTGCAGGTCGACTCCCGCCGCCGAAGCGATCGATACCGGAGCAATGCGTGGGTCCGCGCCGCGCCATTGGGGGGTGATCTGGACCCTGGACAGGGGATCGCCCGCGGAGACGCCGCCCAGAGTGTAAGCGTATCGTGCAAGATTGAGGTTCAGGCCGCAGCTGGATCCCAGTTCGAGCAGCTCGAACGACATGGGTCGCTCAAGACGCACCGACATCAGAGCGGACATGATCGCAGCGGCTCGGGCGACTTCGTTCGTCTGGGTCGGGTCACGAAGCCAGTCGGCGATGAAGCGATCTTCCTGCGACAGGGCGGCCGAGATGGCGCCGTCGAAGTCCTGGTGTTCGCCGCGGTACAATGCTGCGAGATATCCCGGATCGCCACGTCGGGCGAGCGCGTGAAGGGCCCCGTTGAAACGCAAGGCGATGGCCGCAGCGGCCGGATCCCCTGGCCAGCCCATGATCATGTCCGTGCTGATCGGCGCATGAGGAAGCTGGCGATCTACGGCTTCGAGCACGGAAGCAAGGAACGTGGACCCCATCTTCCGGCAGTTGCGAGCCTGGCGCAAAAACTCATGCTTGCCGCCGACGGTCGTGAGCATGTTCATGAAACCGCGATCAACATAAGCATATACTCCCGACGCGCTTACAAAGTAATCCGGACGTACCGGCACCGAATAGTTCGGATCAAGCATCATTACCGAAGCAAGTAATCGCGGCTTGTTCTTACTGCTCCAGTTGCTAGGCCACGATCGTTAAATTCGTATAAAGTTCCGGGCGTAGAAGGCGGCTGGGAGGGGGTCGGGACCATGTCGGTTCCATCTTGAACTGAGTGGCCCAAGTGGATGCCAGTAAGTATAAATACGTAAATTCAACAGGCTGCAGCACAGATCCGGACCAGTGTTTCGTGCCGCCGCGCTCCATTTTTGCGCCCGTTAACCCTCCATTCAACCAAATGTAGTCAACCGGAATTGGGTGGGGCCCTAATCTCGAACACTGACGCGTCAGTTTGCCGAGACTATTGCTGCACTTAAATATCGAGATTCAACTGCGTCATCCGTAAGTAAAATTGCAAATCAAGAACATGATCGCTGCGATGAAAATTACCCGAAAACTGAGCCTGTCGTTTGTTCTGATCTGCGTTTCAGCCGCGATCATGATGACTGTGTTCTTCGGAACGATCTGGATGATCAGGTCCTCGACGGACAGCAACAATCTGAGTCAGTCCATTCACGCCAACGCGCTGTCGCTGGAGACCGCGATCCTGAGGCAGAACAGCCAGTTTCGAGGTTTTCTCGTGACCGGCGACACGAGCTATCTCAAGTCCTACTATGAGGGCCGGGACGAGTACGACTCCATCTACACCGAGATGAAGGGCCTGTTAAAGGACCCTGCCAATCTGAAGAGTCTGGAGGATTCGCATACCGCGACTCTCGCCTGGCGCAAGGACTGGGGCGATCGGATGATCGAGGTCGTCCGCGCAGGCGGGCGCGATGAGGCGCAGCAGATCGTTCGCGACGCCGGCAACAAGGTGTTGGTCAGCGCTGCGGTGCTGCCGTTGCGCGATATTCGAACGGGACAGGCGGAGCTGATCGCCAAGAACGGAGCGCGCCAGGAAGACGCCATCCTCACCGCTGTCGTTGCCCTCATAGTCGGCGGTATCGCGCTGATCGCCACCGCCATGACCCTGTCGGTGATGCTGGGCCGGACGATCGCGCGCCCGATTACGACGCTTACTGTCGCGATGGCGCAACTGGCCGAAGGCGATAACAACATCACCGTGGACGCCGAGCGTGCTGACGAACTGGGCGATATGGCGCGCGCGGTCCTGGTCTTCCGCGACGCTGCCCTGGCCAAGGCTGAAGCTGATCTGGCCAAGGCGGAGGCAGACCGGGCGAAAGCGCTGGCCGACCTCGCCAAGGTCGGCGCTGACGAGGCGCAGCGACGGGTCGTGGAATCTCTGGACACCGCGCTTGAGGCGCTCGCTTCCGGCGACCTGACCCATGTCATCAGCCAGCCCTTCGCGCCTGAATACGAGCGGCTGCGCAAATCGTTCAACAGCGCCGTCGAAGGGCTCGAGCATAGCATTTCCAGCGTAGCCAGGTCGGCGCAAAGCGTTCACTCCGGCGCCGCTGAAATCTACTCCGCCTCCGAGGACCTCTCACGCCGGACCGAACAACAGGCCACACGTCTTCAGGAAACCAGCACCGCGACCGAGCAGGTCACGAGCATGGTCGGGCAGACCGCTCAACGCGCCGCGGATGCCCGCACGGCAATCACGGTCGCGAACACCAATGCCAGCGAGGGCAGCGCCATCGTCGACGAGGCCGTCATGGCGATGGACGCCATCCAGACCAGTTCCGAGGAAATCGGCCAGATCATCAACCTGATCGACGGCATCGCCTTTCAGACCAATCTTCTCGCACTCAACGCGGGCGTCGAGGCCGCCCGCGCCGGTGACGCCGGGCGAGGCTTCGCTGTCGTGGCGACCGAGGTCCGCGCGCTCGCCCAGCGTTCCGCTGATGCGGCAAGGGACATCAAGGCACTGATTACCAAGTCGTCCGAGCAGGTCTCGAGCGGCGTGGGCCGGGTCGGCGACACCGGCAAGATGCTGGCGCGTATCGGTTCAAAGATCGGCGACACCAACACGCTCATCAGCGAGATCGCCCATAGCACCGGAACGCAGGCCGACAAGTTGAAGCAGGTGAACAGCGCGGTTGCCAGTATGGACAGCATGACGAAGCAAAACGCGACCATGGTCAAGGAAGCCACTGCCGCGGCGAGGAACCTCGCCACCGAGGCCGACGAACTGGCCAGGCTGGTCGCGCGTTTCAGGCTAGGGTCGGAGGCCGGGGGCTCGCACATCGCCGAAATCTCCCGAGGCGCCGCCGACCGTGCCTTCCGAAAGGTGGCTTGAGGTATGGGTGGGCATCCGACCCGATACTGAAGCCGAGCTGCCAAAGCCCGCTCTGGCCGTTGTCC